>NZ_JVPT01000007.1:0-58306 GCF_001055915.1 Corynebacterium sp. 212_CJEI
AAGGTCGTCAAGGGTGGTCGTCGCTTCAGCTTCACCGCTCTGGTGATCGTGGGTGACGGCCAGGGCATGGTCGGTGTCGGCTACGGCAAGGCCAAGGAAGTCCCGGCTGCTATCCAGAAGGGTGCCGAGGAAGCTCGCAAGAACTTCTTCCGTGTCCCGATGATCAACGGCACCATCACCCACCCGGTGCAGGGCGAGGCCGCAGCAGGCGTCGTCATGCTGCGTCCGGCTGCACCAGGTACCGGTGTTATCGCCGGTGGCGCAGCCCGCCCGGTGCTGGAGTGCGCTGGCGTCCAGGACATTCTCTGCAAGTCGCTCGGCTCGCCGAACGCCATCAACGTTGTTCACGCAACGGTGGCCGGCCTCAAGGAGCTCGTGCGCCCAGAAGAGGTCGCCGCACGTCGTGGCAAGAGCCTCGAAGAGGTTGCTCCGGCAGCCATGCTGCGCGCTCGTGCTGCAGGACAGGGGGCATAACCCATGGCACTGAAGATCCGTCAGATCAAGGGCACTGTTGGTAGGAAGCAGAACCAGCGTGACACGCTGCGTTCCCTCGGCCTGAAGCGCATCGGTCAGGAGATCATCCGCGAAGACAACGCTGTCACCCGCGGCATGGTCCACACCGTTCGCCACCTGGTCGAGGTTGAAGAAGTGGCAGGGGAGTAAAAATGAGCGATCCAATCAAGCTCCACGACCTCCGTCCGGCCAAGGGTGCAAACAAGGCCAAGACCCGCGTGGGTCGTGGTGAAGCATCCAAGGGTAAGACCGCTGGTCGTGGTACGAAGGGCACCAAGGCCCGCAACAAGGTTCCTGCATACTTTGAGGGTGGCCAGATGCCACTGCAGATGCGTCTGCCGAAGCTCAAGGGATTCAAGAACAACAACAAGGTCATCTTCCAGGTCGTGAACGTCTCCGACCTCGAGAAGGCCTTCCCGAACGGCGGCGACGTCGCAGTTGCCGACCTCGTCGCAGCTGGCCTGGTCCGCGCTAAGCAGCCGGTCAAGGTTCTGGGCAACGGCGAGATCAGCGTCAAGCTGAACGTCACCGCACAGAAGTTCTCGGGCTCCGCTAAGGAGAAGATCGAGAAGGCAGGCGGCTCCGTCACGGAGGCTTAAGCCTGATCAACGCCACCCGGCGAGGGGCTTTCCCCTCCCGGTAGCGTCGCAGCAAGACCCCGCATGGTGCATCACGCACCGGCGGGGTCTTCTGCTTTCTGTGACCTGCGCGCCTAGCAGGCCGGAAACTTGGGTTAAGTAAAGAAAAGTGTGTCTTTTCTTTACTTAACCCCTAGTCGGCAATCCCATCAATGTGCGCCAGCAGAGCAGAGTTGTAGTACTCCGGGGTCTCCTGGTTAAGCAGGTGCTTGGCCGGCGAAATGACGACCATGGTCGAGCCCGCGATGCCGTCGTGAAGCGAAGTGACGACGTCGAGTGACGTAGAGGTGTCTTGCTTGCCGGCGATGACCAGCGTCGGAGCGGTGATCTCGGCGAGGCGCTCGCGGGTGTCGAAGCGGGACAGTGCTCCGCAGGCGCCGATGTAGCCGTCATCGGGGCAATCTGCGATCATGTCGCGGAAGCGGGCGGGGAGCTCAGGGGTGGTGTCGAAGCACTCGTCGGTAAACCAGTTGCGGACGACAGCGTCTGCGAGCTCGACCGTGCCCTTGTCGCGCACGAGCTCGGCCTTTTCCTGCCAGGCCTCGGGTGTACCGAATTTCGGCGCCGTCGACGACAGTGTCAGGCTGACCACACGATCGGCGTGTTCTAGTGCGATGGTCTGGGCGATAGCGCCGCCGAGGGATAGTCCCACAAAATGTGCGCGGTCAACATCCTCCTCGTCGAGGACCTCGATGATGTCGGCGGCCAAGTGGCTCATGTCCCACTCACCCTCGGGGATAGGGGATTCGCCATGGCCACGGACATCTGGCGTGATGACCTGGTACTTTTCGCTCAAAGCGGCTACCTGTGGCTCCCACATCCCCTGTGTGGTGCCCAGCGAGCCAATCAGGACAACCGTACCGTTGCCCTTGTGGTTGATTGCATGTGCGGTGTAGTCGATGGCCACGAGGATCCTCCTTGAAGACGTCGGCTGTGTCTGCTGTGTCTGCTATTTCTCGGCGTTGCGAGCAGCTTCGGCGGCAGCCCGACCAGGGCCGTCGTCCTTCTTGGACTCTGCCTCAGCGGCTTCCACGCGCTGCTTCGCCATGGACTCACGAGCGGCCTCCAGCCACTCCGGCATCTGCTCGAGCAAATCCTTAATCTCTGCCGTTGTCAGCGGCTTGTCCATGTCGTTCTTCTTCAACGCCGTGATAGTGATGCCCAGCTTGCGGGCAACTTCTGGACGCGGGTGCGGTCCGTTGCGGCGTAGCTCAGCGAGCCATTCCGGCGGATTGGATTGCAGTTCGGCAAACTGCGCGTGCGAAATCTCACCAGTGCGAAATTCCTCGGGTGTGGCCGGGAGGAAAATGCCAAGTTTTTTGGCTGCGGTTAGGGGTTTCATGGGTTCAACGCTAGCACCCATTCGAGTAACCTTGCGGAGTATGTCGACTCCTGAACCCGCCGTCCTGCGCATCGTGTTCGCCACCGGCACCAGTCCCGAGAAGTGGTTTCGCCGCTTTAGGGATCGAATTCCGGCAACACTGCACACCCACGCCGCCGACGATCCGATGTCCGACCTGGTCGGCGGCGCCGCTGACATGGCGCTGGTTCGGTTAGAGTCCGAAAGCTCGCTGCCCGAGTCGCTCCATCGCATCCGGCTTTACGACGAAGCCTGGGGCGTGGCCTTCGAGAAAGAGCACGTGTTCTCCCTCACAGAGTCCGTGCCGGAGGAGCTGTTGGCGGACGAAACTGTGCTGTTGACCTCCGTGGATCCGGATGAGCTGCGACAGATGCTGCCCGTTGCGGCCACTGGTGCAGGTGTCGTGGTGGGACCTCGCACGATTTTGAAGGCGCTGTCGAAGAAGGCGGTGGCCTCATCGAACTTGGTGGCCGAGGAAGGCGCCACGGAACCGCTGTCTCGGACAGCTATTTGGTTGGTGTGGCCGAAAGTAGAGGACGACGAGCTCCGGCAGGAGTTCGTCGGCATTGTCCAGGGGCGCAGGGAGGGCTCGACGCGCACGCAGTTGGGGCGCAAGAAGGCTGATGAAGCTCCAAAGAAGTTGTCGGCCCGAGAAAAGACGCTTGCTAAGCAAGCCCGCCGGCAGCGCGCTGGGGCCGTCGTAAAGCATGCGCGTAGTAGCCGTAGCGGGCGTCGAAGCAGCGGTGGAAGCGGTCGACCGCGCAGGCGAAAGTAATCTTTTTACAATATTTTTGCCGTTTCGTTCGACGTGCGCGGAAAAATTAGCCACACTTGTAGTTATGGCTGAAAAGAAGCGCGATTTCACGATTCGAATGATGCGTGAAGAGGACTATCCACAGATCCAAGAGATCTACGAGATTGGCCTGGATACGGGGCACGCGTCCTGGGAGCACTCCGCTCCCGAGTGGGACGAATTCATCGCACTCAAACGAGTGGATTTGTGTTACGTCGCCGTCGACGCAGAAAACCCGGACAAGATTCTGGCTTGGGCATCGGCAGCGCCGGTATCCAAGCGCCCGATTTTCAATGGCGTCATTGAAGACTCCATCTACGTCCACCCTGACGGGCAGGGCATGGGGCTGGCGGCGACGCTGCTGCAGAAGCTTATCGACGATGCCACGGAGCGCGGCTGCTGGTCGATTCACTCGTGGGTCTTCCCGGAGAATGTGGGATCGCTAAAGCTGCATCGAAAGCTTGGCTTCCGAGAAGTGGGGATTTACCACCACATGGCAAAGATGACCTACGGCCCAATGGCGGGGCAGTGGCGCGATGTCATTATTTTGGAAAAGCTCCTGGAAAAGCCAGAGGAGCGTGCGTTGAAGCGCGTCCAGGAAGAAGCAGAAGCCGCCGGTGAGCCGAACCGTCCGATTCTGGACAAGCTCGACCGTGCCGACGGCCAGGTGGGGGCATAGCTGCCGGGAGCTGTGGCTCCCGCGAATTAATTACTCGACGGTTTCCTTCAAAGGATCCTCGCGAACGAAGAACACAATGATTGCTGCCAGAATAATCACTGGCGTTAGTACCAAGAAAATCGGCGTCAAACCATCGTTGTAGCTGGAGATCAGCGCTTCGTGGATTGGCGCCGGCATGCTATCTAGGACGTGCGGCGTCAGTGAACCAATCGACTTAGAGGAAAAGCCCTCCGGGCCCATCTGCTTTGCGAACTCTGCTGCAGCCTCCGGTGATGCGGCCTTGATCTGTTCGATAGCCGCCGGAACGCGTTCGCCTGCCAGGTCCTTCATGCTGTGGATGAAAATCGAACCCACAATGGAGGAACCGACCGCACCACCAATCTGGCGGAAGAAGTTATTCGCAGCGGTAGCGGTACCGACCATCGCGACCGGGAAGGAGTTCTGCACGATGAGAACCAGAACCTGCATGCCGGTGCCCAGGCCGAAGCCCATGATGAACAGGTACACACCAACCTGCCACAGCGGGGTGGTGGTCTCCAGCGTGGACAGCAAGTAGAGGGAGACAGCCATAATCATCAGGCCGACGAAGGGGTAGAAGCGATACTTACCAGTCCGCGAAATAATCTGGCCAACGCCAATTGAGGTGAGCAGCATGCCGACCATCATCGGCGTCATCATCAAACCTGCAGCGGTCGGTGACATTGAGTGCACCATCTGCAGGTAGGTCGGAATATAGGCCATAGTGCCGAACATCGCGATACCCAGAATGAGACCCGACACAGTCGTGAGCACGAAGTTCCGGTTATTAAACAAGTGCGTCGGAATCAGTGGGTTGGAAACGCGAGTCTCGGTGAGGAAGAACAGCACCCAGGAAACGACAGAGGCAACGATAAGCGAGATGATGACCCCGGAGTTCCAGTCGTACTGTGTACCGCCCCACGTGGTGGTGAGAATTAGCGTCGAGGCAGCGGCAGTCAAGAACATCGTGCCGATGTAGTCGAAGTTTCCTTCACTCTGGCGTCGGGGCAGCTTCAGGAAGGCTGCAGCTGCCGATAGTGCAACCACGCCCATCGGGACGTTGATCCACAGGCCCCAGCGCCAGCCCGGGCCGTCGGTGAACCAGCCTCCCAGCACTGGTCCCAGCACGGAACTCAGGCCGAACACAGCACCCATGATGCCCATGTACTTACCGCGCTGGCGTGCGGGAATAACCTCGGCCAGGATGGCCTGTGAGGAAACCATCAATGTACCGCCAGCAAATCCCTGAAAAGCGCGGGCGGCGATGAGCAGGCTCATGGAGTTGGTGATTGCACCCATGACGGAACCGACCATGAACAGCGCGATGCCCATCATGAACAGGCCCTTGCGCCCAATCATGTCACCGAGCTTGCCGACAATCGGCATTGCCACAGTCTGTGCCAACAGGAATGCAGAAATAACCCACGACATGTGGTCAACTCCGCCGAGCTCGCCGACGATGGTCGGCAGGGCGGTGGCGAAAATCATCTGCCCCAGCGAGCTCATCAGCATAGTGAGAATGAGCGCGAAGAAAATGATTCCCAAGTGGGACTTGTTGTCAGAAACCGTGGTGTCGGTTTGATCTTGAGCAGTGGTGTTGCTAGCTGTCACTATTCCTCCTCCAGAAATTTTTAACGACGTCGGCGGCGTCGTGAAGCGGTGTATCTGTTGTGAATTCGTCCCGATGAGCCGATGAGTACAGCACGCATTCGCGGACGAAACCGACCGACAGTGCTACCTCGTGCCCGACGGGCAGCTCGGGGTGCGTGCGCGACTGTGGATTCATCTCGAAATAGCGCTCAAAGGCAGAACGGACGCGGCGCATTGAGTTGCCAAAATTCGAAATGACAACCGTCGATAGCTTTGGCTCATTGCGCAAAATCTCGCGGATACGCTCCTTGAGCAGACGGTGAAACTCTTCGGTTGCCCCCAGCTCTTTATATCGGAGTAGCTGGGATTGCTGCTTTTTCTCGATGAAATCGAGCATGTCCGCGATGGGGTCTTGGTGAATTTGGGCGAGGAATACCTCTTCATCGTCAGCATCGAATGACATGATGCCGTTGCCGAAGATGGCTTGATCCTTGGAGTCGAAGTAATTGAAGAATGTGCGTCGACTGATATTGACCCGCTGACAGATGTCTTCGATGTTGACTTGGTCGTATCCGCGATCCAACACAAGGGCGGTCGCGGCATCGGCCAAAGCGCAGTGTGTTTGAAACCTTTTGAGCTCCCGGAGACCGCACTCGGGGTGTTGGCCCGGATCCAATCTGTGATAGGTATTCTCATCAATTTGCACGAGGTGCAAAGTTACACCGAGTGCAATGTGATGGCAAGTTGATGAGTCAACAGGTGTTTAAGTACCTATGCAGAGAGCATCTTTGGGTTGTTCAGGATGCCGTGGACTCAGGCGCAGGGGTCGGGTTGTTGATAGTCGCAACGCGCCATTCAATTACACAACCTTCGTGTTTTGTGTAGGCACGGTGGAAGGCTACCTCTCCTTCAATAGCTCGTGGCGCAGGGCGTCGTTAAGCGAAGTGAAGCGGAACCTGTGCCCCGCCTTTTGCAGCGCTGCTGCCTCTACTTTCTGATTCGCGAGAGCCAACTCCGCAGCACCGCGTTTGCCCAGCAGTACTGCAGGCCCCAGTGAAGGAATCGGAACCGCCGTCGGGCGGTGCAAGACCTCTCCCAATACCCTCGTGAACTCCGCATTATTCACTCCGAAAGCCAGTGGCACCACCGCATTGACAGGTCCGGCAAGGCCGGAATCTGCCAACGACCGGTGATAGATGTCCAACAGGTCGTCCAAAGCAATCCACGGGAACCACTGCTCGCCCGACCCCAATCTGCCTCCAAGCCCGGTGAACACCACGCCCGCTAGTAGCGGCAAGAGACCGCCGCCACCAGCAAGCACGAGACCAGTGCGGACGTTTACGACCCGCTTGCCTGCATCGCGAGCGGGATCCCATGCATTTTCCCAATCGCGCACAATAGCCGAGAGACTGTCCGCGGCGGCGCTGCCGTCGTAACGCTGCGCTTCCGCGCCAGGGCCAGCGTCCTCGGTGAGCACCTCTGGGCCACGATCCGCACCGTAGAACCCCACCGCCGACGCTCCAACCGCGACCTTCACGCTGTCAGTAGATGCAACGAGCTTTGCCAGAGCTCGCGTTGGTTCGACACGGGAATGGCGAACCTTTCGAAGATGCGCCTCCGTGAAGCGCCCCGCAATCGGTGCGCCGGCCAGATGGATGACCGCGTCGACTCCCTCCAGCAAGTCAGCTGCGGGTGCCGCAGTATCCCAATATCGCTTGTCCACACCCGTCTGTTCACGTGAGCGCACCAGCAAAATCACCTCATGTCCGGCCGTGGTCAGTAGCGCGCGCAGCTGCGTTCCGACGGTCCCCGTAGCTCCACTGATCGCCACTGTCAGCGGCTCCGGCACATGCCCCAAATACTCCGAAAGCCTATCGACGGCCGCAAGGTCGCCAGCAACCTTCGTAGCACGGTAGGCGAACATCGAATCCAACCCGGGTACCGGAACCTTGGTGTCAACGGTGTCCTCTAAAACCGTGCCAGCGCTGCCGTCGTCAAGCGGAGTATCGGAGAGAACGTGGGTGTGCTTCCACCCCGTGATGCGGCGAAAGGGCTCGCTGGTGACTTCGTCAATGAATCTCTGGCCGGGGAGGAAACCGGCCGGGTCGTGACGTGCAATCCATTTGAGGCCAGCCGGCATGGAGAATACGGTCGTGCCGTCGGCGAGGTTGGCGGATTCGGATTTCGGTGACATCGGGAGAAGCCCCGGTGTTAGGCGGGTGACAGCGCCTGGGCGGGAGAACCACTCGGCGACGCAACGGCGAGAAAATGCGATGGTGTGGCGATAGGTGGGAATAGTTAGTCACTCTCTGAAACTTGTCCGACGTTAAGGAAAAATAGTAGACCCCGAAGTCTTTCAGCGAAGTGAGACTACGGGGTCTTATGCGTAAGGTGCTCTCACACCTTCGAGTTCAGAAAGAACTAGTCACGATCAGTGTTGGCCATTGCCAGCACGTCGAGGCGCTTGTCCAGCTCTTCCTCGGTCAGCTTCTCGCCGTCGACGAAGCCCATGTCGATAACAGTCTGACGGATGGTCTTACCTTCCTTCAGAGCAGTCTTAGCGACCTTAGCTGCGTTCTCGTAGCCGATGGCGGAGTTCAGCGGGGTCACAATCGACGGGGAGGACTCAGCCAGAGTCTTCATACGCTCAACGTTCGGCTCGATGCCGTCCACCAGCTTCTCGGCGAAGACGCGTGCGGTGTTCGCCAGCAGCTTAGCGGACTCCAGCACGTTACGTGCCATGACCGGGATGAAGACGTTCAGCTCGAATGCGCCGTTAGCGCCAGCAAACTCAACAGCGGTGTCGTTGCCCAGAACCTGCGCTGCGACCTGGGTGGCAGTCTCACACAGAACCGGGTTGACCTTACCCGGCATGATGGAGGAACCCGGCTGCAGATCCGGCAGGTGAATCTCAGCAAGGCCGGTCAGCGGGCCGGAGCCCATCCAGCGAATGTCGTTAGCGATCTTGTTCAGGGAGACTGCGACGGTGCGCATAGCGCCGGAGAATTCGACCAGGGCATCGCGGTTAGCCTGAGCCTCGAAGTGGTTCTGAGCCTCGCGCAGCTCCTTGATGCCGGTCAGTTCGACGAGCTCAGCGGTGACCTTGGCACCGAAGTCCGCCGGGGTGTTCAGGCCGGTGCCAACAGCGGTACCACCGATTGGCAGCTCGCCCAGACGCGGCAGGGTGGCCTCGATGCGCTCAATGCCAGCCTCAATCTGGCGAGCGTAACCCGAGAACTCCTGACCCAGGGTCACCGGGACAGCGTCCATCAGGTGAGTGCGGCCGGACTTAACAACGGTCTCCCATTCCTTGGCCTTCTTAGCCAGGGACTCCTGCAGAACCTTCAGTCCCGGGACGAGGTCCTTGACAGCTGCCTCGGTTGCTGCGACGTGAGTGGCAGTCGGGAAGGTGTCGTTGGAAGACTGACCCATGTTGACGTGGTCATTCGGGTGAACCTCAACGCCGTTGGCCTTTGCGATGGACGCAATGACTTCGTTGGTGTTCATGTTGGAAGAAGTGCCCGAACCGGTCTGGAAGACGTCAATCGGGAACTCAGCATCGTGCTTGCCTTCGGCAATTTCCTTGGCAGCGGCGACGATGGCATCTGCCTGCTCAGCAGACAGCAGGCCGCGCTCCTTGTTGACGATGGCGCAAGCTGCCTTCAGCAGACCCATAGCGCGAATCTGTGCAGACTCCAGCGGACGGCCGGAAATCGGGAAGTTCTCAACTGCACGCTGAGTCTGTGCGCGCCACAGGGCGTTAACCGGAACCTTAACCTCGCCCATGGTGTCGTGCTCGATGCGGAACTGCTGCTCTGTCATTCGTTGCCTCTTTCAGTTAGGGGAACTTGAGTGCGCGCAGAACGACCCCTCATTGCGCATGCAATTTTCATGCGATGCAGAACCGTTAGCGCATTCGTCTTCAAGTATGAATCAGTTTGTTAAAAAAGTGGTGCCCTGAGGGCACCACTAAAGGGGTAGTTACTTACAGATCGATGTCAGGCATCTCGCCCTTGCCGTAGTCGATGCTGGCGTACTTGCGCAGCTTCTCCAGGGAGTGGAAAGCCTCGATGCGACGAATGGTGCCGGACTTGGAGCGCATAACCAGCGAGCGGGTCCACGCGCCGTTACCGCGGTAAGCGACACCGCGCAGCATGTCACCGTTGGTGACACCAGTGGCAACGAAGTAGCAGTTGTCGGATGCGACCAGGTCATCGGTGGTCAGAACACGAGAAAGATCGTGCCCAGCGTCGAGAGCCTTCTTAATTTCGGCCTCATCGCGCGGGTGCAGTTTGCCCTGGATTTCGCCGCCCATACACTTCATGGCGCATGCGGTGATGACACCTTCTGGGGTGCCGCCGACGCCCATCATGATATCGACCGAGTTCGTGTTCTGAGCTGCGGCAACAGCGCCAGCAACGTCACCATCGCCAATCAGTCGAACCTTGGCGCCAGCTTCGCGGATGTCACGAATCATGTCAGCGTGGCGCGGGCGATCCAGCACGACAACAGTGACATCTTCCGGACGCAGCCCCTTGGCCTTAGCAACGACCTTGATGTTGTGCTCAACTGGAGCCTCGATGTCAATCTTGCCGGCAGCCTCCGGGCCAACAGCAATCTTATCCATGTAGAACACAGCCGACGGGTCGTACATGGAGCCGCGGTCTGCAGCAGCAAGAACAGCGATAGAGTTCGGGCGGCCCTCTGCCATCAGAGTCGTGCCGTCAATCGGGTCAACCGCGATGTCAACGGCCGGGCCTTGGCCGTTGCCGACCTTTTCGCCGTTGAACAGCATCGGGGCTTCGTCCTTTTCGCCCTCGCCAATAACAACGACACCGTTCATAGCCACGGTGTTGATGAGCTGACGCATGGCATCGACGGCAGCGCCGTCGCCCTTTTCCTTCTGACCACGACCGACCCACTGACCAGCTGCCAGTGCAGCGGACTCAGTAACTCGGACGAGCTCCATCGCAAGGTTGCGATCTGGTGCTTCAGGATTCGAGGCGTTCATTGACTTCTGGCCCTTCCGTGGTTTTTGAGAACTCTTTTGAGGTTTGAGAATGTGCTGGGAGACGCCACGCCAGGAAACTGGGGTTTAGCGTTGCAACAATTTCTATTGATTGATGTTTGGCGCATCAGTTTTAGCGCCTTTGCATCTGTTACTAGTGTTCCACCTTTTTGGTGTTCGGGGGTGGACGCAGCGCCAAAGTGGGGGGAGTTTCAGGGCTAAACCCCCACATCACGCGGTTATCAAAAGTTTGTTCCGGCGTCAGTTCGCTTGACGACGTCGACAGCGTCCGTCATCAAGTATTGCTAGCTGCAGCTGTGCGGGTGCGACTGATGACTAGGTTCGTTGCGGGGCCTTTGGCATACTTGAGCGCGTGGCGAATGAGAAACCTAGGATTTTGCAGGACAGTCGAGACATGATTCTCACCCTCGTGGTGATGTTTCTTGCGGTGGCTGTCACCATTGGCTTTACCGGCCTGTGCAGTTTTAACCCCGGGAAGCCGGAAAACGGTCCGGTGCGCGAGGTCGATGCCGCCCCATTCGTGAACGTGGAGGCTCGGCGCGTGGACTATCCAGTTCGCCTGCCGAAGGTGCCTGAGGGCTGGACTTCAAACTCGACCCGCGCGGGTATGGCGGCGGGGAAGCAGACAACCATTATTGGCTATGTCACCGCTAGCGGAGCATTCATTCAGGTCACGCAAACAGATGCGGAAGCAGGTCAGCTGCCGGATGATGGTAAGAACCGTCTCCGGGACGGTACTACTGACGTGGAAGGTACAACCTGGACTAAGTATGAGCCGGCTGAGGACAACGTGCGTCGCGTATGGGTTGGGGACCTCGGTGACTCCCGCGCAATTATCGAGGGCACTGCCAACGACGAGGAGTTCACACAATTGGCGGCGGCATTGCAGAAGGCCGAGCCAATTGATCCGGACACGACAATGCCGGATTCGTCACAGCCGCAGCAGACTGCGTCCGAGACGCCGTCGGCACCAGCAAAGTAGGCCGAGTCGAGCACTCACCTGGATGGGTAATCCCAACTAGGGCCATAAAATAGCTGAACTCAGCTATCAGCGAAGAGACGAGAAACGATATGAACTGACGATCGTTTCTCGTCTCTTTTTAGTCCTCATCGCCCACATTCTCGGCAGAAGCCGAGACATCCTGATTCTTGCTGGCCAAGGCGGCTTCAACCTTTGCCCGTGCGCCAGCCAAATGCTCCTCGCAGCGGCGGGCCAGCGCCTCGCCTCGCTCCCACAGCGCCAGGGATTCATCCAGGCTCATCTGTCCGAGTTCTAGGAGCTTGACGGTCTCGACCAGCGCATCTCGAGCCTGCTCGTAGCTCAGGTTCTCTACCGGTACCTGTTCCTCCGAAGAGGGAGCCTGACCCGCGCCGAAAACATTGTCATTCATTAGCGAATACGTCCTTCACATCTAGTAGTTAAAGCTCTAAGGTTGGAAAAGTCATTGCTTACTAATTCGCCGGCTTCGTAGCTAGCGTCGCTGCAGAGATGGAGCCGTCACTGACGCGAATTCGCAGTTGGGAACCCATCGGAGCATCTGCAATAGAGGTCACAATCTGTGGTTCCGGCTGAGTAGCCGATTGTGCCTGCACGATGGCATAGCCGCGAGCGAGCGTGGCAGAGGGGCCAAGTGCTGAAACCTTGCCGCGCAATCCCGATACCACGGCTTCCTCACGTTCCAGACTGCGGTGGATGAGAAAACGTAGCCGATCGACCTGCGCCGTGACAAACTCTTCACGCACGCGGATGGGAGTGAGCGGATCGCGCAGTACCGGCCGCGACGTCAAATCCCGCAGAGTCGCTACTTCACGGTCAACCCATCGCCGCAGAGATGCCGAGGAGCGCTCACGCAGCTGTGCAATGAGGCGGCGTTCCTCAGCAGCATCGGGCACTGTTCTCTTGGCTGCATCCGTCGGTGTGGCAGCACGTAAATCAGCGACGTAATCCAACAGCGGAGTATCCGGCTCGTGCCCGATTGCAGAAACCACCGGTGTTGTCGCCTTACTCACCGCACGAATCAGCGCCTCATCTGAAAAAGGCAGCAAATCTTCGACACTGCCACCGCCACGGGCGACGATGATGACATCGACCTCCGGGTCGGCGTCGAGCTGTGTCAGCGCTTCAATAATCTCCGGAACAGCCTTGGCGCCCTGCACAATTGTGTTGATTACCCGGAAATCCACTTCGGGCCAGCGGGCACCCGCGACCGAAAGCACATCGCGTTCAGCTGCCGAACCGCGACCGGTAATCAACCCGATCTTGTTGGGGAGGTAGGGCAGAGGGCGTTTCAGCCGTGGATCAAAGAGGCCTTCCGCCGCTAGTGCCTGGCGCAGCTGCTCCAACCGTGCCAACAGTTGCCCCAAACCTACGGGCCTCCACTCCGTAGCCCACAGGGAAAACTGCCCCCGCCCGGCATAAAACGCAGGCTTGCCCAAAACCACTACGCGGTCGCCGTTGCGCAGTGGATTATTGCGGAGAGCCGCCGTAGAACAAGTCACCGATACCGAAAACTCCGCGGAGGTGTCACGCAGAGTGATGTAGGAGAGCTTCCAGCTCGGCTTGGAGTTGACCTGGGCGATTTCCCCCTCGACCCAAATCTGTCCAAGGCGCTCAATATAGTCCTTGACTAACTGGTTCAGGCGCCGAACCTGAACCGGTTTCTCGGCCGACGTTTCCAATTTCGACATACATCAACACTTACACGATGGGGCGGATCGTCCTGCTTATAAACGCACGTTGCCCACAGGCTAAATCTGCCTGTGGGCAACTGTGACGGTAAGGTGCAAGCCCGAGCTACTTGCGGTAACGAGACCTGCTATCGCGCCCGGTTATGCGCTCCTGGCGAGGGCGCTGCTGTCGCGGTGGCCACTCCTCGGTGCGGCGGTGGTTGCCTACTTGGCGTGCGGGGCTCTGTCGAGGCTTTTCGGACCGGGACTCCGGCGAAGACTGTTCTCCCCACATCCGTGCCGTTCCTGCCGCTTGACGACGGGGAAACTCCTGCTTCGGCCGCTGCGGTGCGTTTGGCCGTTCAATCGGACGATGAGGCTGCTGTCTGGTCGAGTTTGGCGAAGTGGAATCCTGAGTGAACTGCGCCTGGCCCGGATGCGGGCGAGACTGCCAACGGGATGTTGGCTGCTGGACCCGCTGTGCGAAATTCGAGCGCTGCTGGGCACGCTCCCCAGAACGGTCAACTGGTCGCTTACGCAGTTGCTCGGCGTTGCGCGATGCCGAGTTGGCGTTCGCTGCAGGTCGGGCACCAGAACGAGAAGTCTCCTGCCGAGAGCGTGCAGCTTGCTGGCGCGCCTGGCGGCGAGCTTCGGCATCTCGGATAATGTCCGCAGCGGGACGTCGTGAAGCAGGACGTTCCTGGGTGCGAGAGGCGACCCGGCGATCAGATTCGGCGAGACGACGGCGAACCTGAGAGCTGGATTCGACAGCGGCTTCGTCACGGTGCTGGCGTTGTTTAGCGACCTTGCGCTGGGTGTTGAGGGATTTCTCCTGGGTGCGGGTGATTTCGAGGTAACGCCACACTGCGATGATGACACAGATAATCATCAAGACCAGCAGCCACGGGAACTGCTGGATGATGGGATATGCCGAGGTCACCAGGCGAGCGCGTTTAGAGGTTGTCGCGGTCGCGCCACCATTTTCAGGATCGGCGAGAGAACCGGTAAACCACGCTGTGAAAAAGGTGACAAGCGCGAACAAAATGGGGATTTGAGCGACGGTAACTACCAGACCGCGAGGAACCACCAACAGTGTTCCGGCCACAGCAGCCACGGCAAAAGCAATGAAGTAGGGCTTGCCAATCGAACCGTTGGGAACAGAAAAGAGCAAACCAATAACGCCAGCTAGAAGCATCAGCAACGGCGGCACAAACATTGGCACGCGTGGAAGCAGGGGTTTGTTTCCACTGCCTTTACGGGTTATTGCTGATCTGTTCGACACGAATGCGTATCCTACCGGTTATTAGTGATAATACGGGCAAGCCCGGTATGTGGGCTCGCCCGTGTCTTAAAATTTCGCCTTACTTCTTTTTCTTAGAGAAAGACCCGGAGACCACTTCAGAGACTTTATGGAAGGCCTTGGTCATCGTTCCCTCTTCCTGCTTGGTCGGACCAGCATCGGGGGAAACCTTACCGGCGGTGCGAGCATCTGCCTTCACGGCGCTCTCTGCAGAGCTGTCGGAGTCGTCACTGCCCAGGCGGAACGAAGCCAGTCGGTCGCGCATCGCACGGCCGGCAGCTTCAATCTGAATGCCGGAGATCGATCCGGCATCCGTGGCGAACTCGATATCCTTTGCGGTCTTGTCACCCGTACGCAAATCTGTGAGGTCGCCGAGGTAGCGGAACCAGACCGCGACGACTGCAGTGACTGGCACCGCCAGGAAGGCGCCGATGATGCCGAAGATACCGCCACCGAGCAGAACCACCAGCAGGACGATTGCGGCGTGCAGGTCCATAGCCTTGGACTGCAGAATCGGGGAGAGGATATTGCCCTCAATCTGCTGGACGGCAATGATGATGAGCAAGACAAAGATTGCTGTGGTCAGGCCGTTGGCAACAAGTGCGACTACCACTGCAATGAAGCCAGCGGTGAAAGCACCGACAATAGGAATGAAGCCAGCGAAGAAAGTCAACACGGCCAGAACCATTGCCAGCGGCACATTCAAAATCGCAAGACCGGCACCGATGAAGACCGCGTCGATAAGCGAAACGATAGCCTGCGTGCGGATGTAGCCCGACAGCGTGTTCCAGGAGCGGGTGAGTACCTCCGTGAGATGCCAGCCGAGGCGACGTCCGGTCAGGCGGCGGAGCCATGGCAGGAAGTCCTGGCCGTCCTTGATGAAGAAGAACGTCAGCACCAGCATTGCCATCAAGGTTACGGCGACCGAAGAGACCACCGAGATGCCTTGGAAGACTGTGTTGGCGATATCGCCGGAGCGCTCCTGGAGCCATTGGGAACCCTGGTCCAGAGCGTCGAGGATTTGTTCATCCTTGACGTTAAATGGCGGGGCCTGAATGATGTTCTGGACTTCTTGAATGCCATCTGTGAACTGGCGACGCAATTCGGGGAACTGCGACTGCACAGTCGGTGCGAGGAACGCGACGACGCCGCCAAGCAGCGCCAGCGCGCCTAGGATGACCGTCAGTGCGGAGAGTGCGCGGGGCCAGCGGTGTTTCATCAGGAACACGGCGGGCGGAGCCAGCACCGTGGAGACAATCAGGGCCAACAGAATCGGCAGAACGCCAGCCCAAATCTTTCCCAGAATCATAGCGCTGACGTACAGCGCCGCTGCGGTGATGAGGAAACGCAGGCACCAACCTGCGAACCACCGGGCACCCTCGCCAATGACGTCGGCGCGGTCGATGGATTCGGCGTCGTTTTCGCTCATAAGCTCATCGAGGTTTTCAGCATCTTCCGGCAAATCCGGTTGCGTTACCGCTGACTTATGGGCGTCGGAGGGGATAGACAGAGACTGTTCTACACGCAGAGGCTCTGATCCCATTACGTGATCGATAGCGTCTTTTTCGGACTGCGCAGTCCACTCTTCGCCTTCATTGGGTTTATTGCTCACATATTCATTATGGGGGTTCGCAGGGGATAGGGGGCAACTTCACGAAGTTAGGGCGAGTTCAAATCTGTCTCCCCAAGCCCGTAAGATGGGCAATGTGAGTCTTACACTTGGAATCGTCGGTCTGCCCAATGTCGGAAAGTCAACCCTGTTTAACGCCTTGACGCGCAACGATGTGCTGGCTGCGAATTATCCGTTCGCCACCATCGAGCCGAACGTCGGCGTTGTGGAGCTTCCCGATCCCCGTTTGAATAAGCTCGCCGAAATTTACGGCTCCGAGCGTATTCTTCCGGCTACGGTGTCGTTTGTGGACATCGCCGGCATCGTCAAGGGTGCATCGGAGGGCGAAGGTCTTGGTAACAAGTTCCTCGCCAACATCCGCGAGGCTGACGCTATCTGTCAGGTCGTCCGTGTCTTCAATGATGATGACGTTGTGCATGTCGACGGCAAGGTTGACCCGGCCTCTGACATCGGTGTGATTGAAACCGAGCTTATCCTGGCTGATATCCAGACTATTGAGAAGGCGCTGCCGCGTCTGGAAAAGGAAGCCAAGAAGGATAAGGAAAAGGTCGGCGAGGTTGAAGCCGTCAAGCAGGCTCTGGCCGTGCTGGAAGAGGGGCGCACTCTCTTCGCTGCTTCCGATGATGTGAAGCTCTCCGCTCTGCGCGAGCTGCACTTGCTCACCGCAAAGCCGTTCCTCTACGTCTTCAATGCTGACGAGGAAGTGCTTGCCGACGAGGACCGCCGCGCGGATCTAGCCGCTGCTGTGGAACCGGCAGACTGTGTGTTCCTCGACGCCAAGGCTGAGTCGGACCTTCTGGAGCTGGATGAGGAATCCCGCAATGAGCTCCTGGCTGAAATTGGCCAGACCGAGCCGGGTCTGCATTCGCTTGCTCGCGCTGGTTTCCGCACTCTGGGGCTGCAGACTTACCTGACCGCTGGCCCGAAGGAGTCTCGCGCCTGGACCATTCCGAAGGGTGCTACGGCCCCGCAGGCTGCCGGCGTGATTCACACTGACTTTGAGCGTGGCTTCATTAAGGCTGAAATTGTGTCCTTCAGTGATCTGGTCGAGGCCGGTTCGATTGCCGAGGCAAAGGCTAAGGGGAAGGTCCGCCAGGAGGGCAAGGACTACATCATGCACGACGGCGACGTGGTTGAATTTAAGTTCAATGTGTAGCTAGGCCTTATTAATAGCGTTTGACAACACGCGCTCCTATTTGCCGTCGTATCTCACGAGACGCTGACGTGGATGGCCGCACCATCGACCTGCAGCCTCAGGACTGTGAAGTCATTGCAAAGCAGCGTGGCTTGCACGTTGGACATAGGACATAACGACGTCGATCAGTCCATTTCCGCGTCAAAGAAGAATGTGGCTCGCCCCAACTACGACGCCATGGTGGCATCCCTCGAACGCGGCGAAATCGACGCGATCATCTGCTGGGACCTCGCTGGACAGTCCGATCGGTCGGACAGAATTACTCCCGCACCCCAGCGTAATCAGGGGTGCACCTTAAAAACATTCGGAGGTGGGGGTAACTCCCCCTCGTTGCCCAGAGACAAAATACGCCAGTGGCGTCTGTATGACGCCCCGAAGGTAGGACAAATTCCAATCCAGAGAGGTCTTGCACTGTTGCGGTGCGGTTGTCTTCTTTCTCACCGTATTGCACCCTGCGAAATTAATTGGATACGATAGAACCATGTTGATTTCAGGTTCCGTTTTCATGCGGCCGCTCACCAACCGCTAAGGCGGTTTTCTCCCTCCCGCGGGTCAAAAACCGCTCCGGTCCTTTAGCCGGGCGGCCATTTGCCATGCCCGGCTCCGTTTCAACTCCACGGAGCACACCTGATGTCTACATACGGATACGGCCGTCACGAACATGGCCAAAATTTTCTCACAGACCAAAAGATCATCAACACCATCGTCGATCTTGTAAAACAAACCACCGGCCCCATCATCGAGATCGGGCCGGGAAGCGGTGCCCTCACTCACCCGATATCCCGCTTGGGGAGGGCAATAACGGCAGTTGAGGTAGACGCAAAACTAGCTGCCAAACTCACAAAAAAGACCGCCTCGGCGTCGGTCGAAGTGGTCCATGATGATTTCCTTAACTTCCCGTTACACGCCACTCCCTGCGTCATTGTGGGAAACATTCCCTTTCACCTCACCACTGCCATTCTTCGAAAGTTGTTGCATGCGCCGGCATGGACTGACGCTGTACTCCTCATGCAGTGGGAAGTCGCTCGCCGCCGGGCCGGGGTAGGCGCAAGCACGATGATGACGGCTCAGTGGTCCCCATGGTTCACGTTTCACCTTGGTTCCCGAGTACCAAGGTCTGCTTTCCGTCCACAGCCTAACGTTGACGGGGGGATCTTAGTGATCCGCCGGGTGGGTGACCCGAAGATCCCGATAGAGCAACGCAAAGCCTTTCAGGCTATGGTGCACACCGTTTTCACCGCCCGGGGACGCGGGATAGGGGAAATTCTCCGAAGGGCAGGGTTGTTTTCATCACGTTCAGATACACAATCATGGTTGCGCTCGCGAGGAATCGACCCCGCAACCCTACCCCCCAGATTGCGCACCAGCGACTGGATCGATCTCTTTCAGGTGACTGGTTCCTCTCCATCGCACCATCGGCCAATTTCACAATCGGGAAGTAGTCAACGCCCTCCTCAACGCAAAAAACGAGGCCGGCGGCGTTAATCTCCCCGCCACCCAAACCGAAATCCACCAGTAGTAGTGGACGACCAGTGCTGGTCTACCGTGAGCCGGGTTATGACAGTGACGTGTTCTCGTCGGGCACAGTCATAGTTCCCGGCGTTGCCGGCGACAGGGTTCTATACCCAGCAGCGGGGCCGATCAAAATTACCCGCACGGGGAACGACCCTGCTGGTGGTTTCGATTTTGATGGAAGCGAGGAGATTAGCCCCTCGACAACTCCCCGTAGCTGGCGAACAGTAGCTCCTGGCGCTGGCGCTCGTTGGTGAGTTTGCGTGCCACACCGAAAGCTTTATTTACTTCTCGGTCCATTTCGTCGTGAGCCTTGAGCAGAGTTTGGTCCATCGCTAACGGGTTGTAGTGCTCCGCGAGTGACCCCTCGGGGTGCCGCTCGCGGGCCCGCAGTACCAACTGTCCAGCGTCGATGATTCGCTGCTGCGCTTTCTCATCTAGTTCACACGGAGCTGGTCCGAAGGAGTAGCTCCCGGTGTACTCCGAAGAACGGAAAAATGAATAGTGGGGATACATCGACTTCCATTTTCCATTCTCCCGGCTCAGAGTATTGAGGGGGCTGGGACCGGGTCCGTAAACCCTTTATGTTTTCCACGCACAGCGGTTTATAGCGACGATCCCTATAGGTTTTCCGCAGAACCTATATGTATTTCTGTGCACCCCCATGTTGTCCGTTTTAGCGGTATTTCGTTGCTACTTCCGCACTTGCGAATAAAATGGTTATTTATCGCCGACACTCCGTGGAGTTCAAATTTAACGTGTAGCGTTATTGACGCTTCGCGTTATGGGGGATAGGGTGAAGCATGATCCAGTCGTTCGCTGACAAGGACACTGAGCGTTTGTGGAATCGAGAGCGAGTTCGCTCGATCGATTCCCGCATTCACTCAGTAGCGCTGCGCAAGCTTCGCCAGCTTGGGTACACGCAGACTCTTGATGAGTTACGGATTCCCCCGGGAAACCGGCTCGAGGCGTTGAAAGGTGATCGGCGGGGTCAGTTCAGCATTCGAATCAACGACCAGTGGCGGATCTGTTTTCGTTGGTCCGCCGCGGGGCCAGAGGAGGTTGAGATCGTTGACTACCACTGACAAGCTCCCTCCGGTTCACCCCGGTGAGATCCTCATGGAGGACTTTCTCAAGGAAATGGGGATCACCCAGCACAAGCTCGCAGTCTCCATCGGCGTTCCGCCCCGCCGGATCAACGAAATTGTTCACGGTAAGCGGGCTGTAACCGCGGACACTGCTCTTCGCTTGGCTAAGTTCTTCGGAATGAGCCCCCAGTTCTGGCTCGGGTTACAGACTCAATATGACTTGGACGTTGCGGAAGACAAGATCCTCTCGGAAATCGAGCGGATTCAACCGGTCCAAGCTGTCTCAGCGTAGCGGTTACCCGAACCAGGTCCGTCAGCGTGAGGATATGCATGCGGATGGTTCGAACTAGGGAATTTGGGGCCGCCGTCGCGTGGACTTGAGTTCCGAGCGCCGCTTTTTCGCTTCGAGACGGCGTCGCACCGAGCTCCGCGTCGGCTTGGTCCTGCGCCGCGGGGGAGGAGGCGGAGCGAGCGCCTCGCGCAAGAGGGCGGCCATGCGTTCGCGTGCCTCGGCGCGGTTGCGTACCTGCAATCGCTGGGTCGATGCGGTAACGGTAAGGACGGTGCCGTCTAGGCGGTGCTCGTGGTTGTGGAGGACGCGGCGACGCTGGGCGTCGGAAAGCGATGAGCACGTAGCGATATCGACGGAAAGCTGCACTTTGCTGTCCGTAGTATTGACGCCTTGGCCGCCTGGTCCCGACGACTTCGCGAACCGCTCCGTCAGGTCGGCGGCGACGATGACCAGACCCCCGGGGATCCCTGGGCCAGGCGCGATGGTCAGGTCGTTCATACCGCCCAGCTTAGTTAGAGTTGTTTCCGGATCAGACCCGCCGTGCGAGATCAGGGTAGTGTACGACCACGCCGTCACCGTCGACCTCCAACTCGACGTCGACTCCCCGTGTTCCGCTTTTGTATCGGACAGTTTCAGCATCGACGGAGCTGTAGTACTGGTCTGATGCGATCACCTGGAGGGACGGTATATCAATCCAAGCCATGATCAGCTGCGTTTTCGGGACCTGAGTCTCAAGCAGCGTCAAGCGACGAATAGGCATTGTGTTGGTGAGAGGGCACAGACCGAGATCGCAATCGAGTGCGGCTTTCAGGTCGGCTGACTGGACGATACCGGGGGAGGGCAGATCTTCAGGCTGGGCGCCCTCTTCATTGGTTTCCGCCGACCACACGCCTTGCTCGGACCTAAACAGCTCGAGGCTTCGCCCCCATCCGTCGCCTTCAACGTTCACCGACACACGTTCGGTCACCCAGTTCTCCGCGGCGCGCAGCTCCCACGTGGCCTTGTATCCATCGCCGTATTGCACTCCGGAAGCGGTCAAACCGGCTCCTAAAAAATGAACTGCGGCCTCGTTCCGGATGAGGGGAGTCTTGACATGCTCCCACTTATACGTGCGCTCCATGGTGAGGATTTTACCACGCTTGATGGTGCGAAAAGGCAGGTAGCTTTCGACTGAAACTCGGTCGAGTTCAAATTCAACGTTTAACGCGGGCAGCCGCCGCCGGATTCTCGGTGGCGATTCCGGCCCGAACCTCGGGGACATTCTCGCGCTTCCTCATCTACGTGAGCTCCGCGATTCCGGCCAGCTCACCGCTGCCCCCATCTTCGATAGTTTGAGCGAGCTCGACCACGACCATCTGATCTGGTGCACTGGTTTCCGTCCGGCCCTCGGCCCATTCCGCCACCTCATGCGCGACCGCGAAACCGCGGTGAAGAATCTCCATCTAGTTGGTTACGGCAACTGGACCGGCGACGGTTCGGCAACCCTGATAGGTGTCGGGTCCTTTTGCTAAATACGCTGCCTAGGTAGTCGCGGGTCGTGTCGATGAAGCGCGGCATCAAAAGTTTTGAGACGACGCTTGGTCCCTGAGCAGCTCGATCCTTCAAAGATCCGCGCTGGAGAGCCAGCGCGCTGGGCGAAGGTGCGCCTCAGCGCTTCGCTCGCGCAGCCCGCAGGCCGTTCAAGATCACGATAACTTCAGCGACCTCGTGAACCAATACGACGGCGGCCAGACCCAGCACGCCGCTGATCGCCAGCGGCATCAACACGATGATGATGGCCAGAGACAGCACGATGTTCTGGTTAATAATCCTGCTGCCTCGACGGGCGTGCTGCAGCGCCTGCGGGATCAACCGGAGGTCGTGGCCGGTGAAGGCGACGTCAGCGGACTCGATTGCGGCATCAGAGCCGGTCGCTCCCATTGCTATGCCCACCGTCGCGCCCGCCAGCGCAGGAGCGTCGTTGATGCCGTCGCCAATCATCGCCGTCGGCGTCTTGGAGGAGAGCTCGGCGACGATGCTTGCCTTGTCCTCCGGGCGCAGCTCAGCGCGCACATCGTCGATTCGGGCGATTTCAGCCAGAGCCCGGGCGGTGCGAGCGTTATCGCCGGTGAGCATGCTCACTTCCACGCCGTTGGCGTGCAGGGTCTGCACAGCTTCGGGTACCTCGGGCCGCAGCTCGTCGCGGACCCCGATCGCCCCGGCGAGAGCGTCATCGACGGTGACAAGGACGCAGGTCTGGCCCTCGGACTCCATGCGCTCAACGTCTGCCTTCAGTGGCCCGGCGTCGATCCACCGGGGACTGCCCACAAGTACCCGTCGACCTTCGACGGTGCCGCCGATGCCATGCCCGGCTTCCTCGCTGATGTCCAAGGCAGCGGGCGCTTCGGGCCCCGCTGCCGCGATCGCAGCGGCGAGGGGGTGCGTCGATTGCTGCTCAACTGCCGCCGCGAAAGCAAGCACCTGAGCCCGATCGAATCCGTCTGCCGGGACCACGTCGGTAACCTCGGGCTGGTTGCGGGTAAGGGTTCCGGTCTTGTCCACCGCCAGGTGGCGGATGCCGCCGAGTCGCTCGAACGCCGCGCCGGATTTGATGACCACGCCGAACTGGCTGGCCGCGCCGATCGCGGCCACGACCGTCAGCGGCACCGAGATTGCCAGCGCACACGGCGATGCTGCGACCAGGACCACCAACGCGCGGGTGATCCACGTCTCGGGGTCGCCCAGCAGCGAGCCAATCACGCCGACCAGCACCGCCAGGATCATCACCCCGGGCACTAGGGGTTGGGCAATCCGGTCGGCGATCCGGGCGCGGTCGCCCTTTTCCGCCTGCGCCTGCTCGACCAGGTCCACGAGTGTGGTCAGCGAGTTGTCCGTTCCAGCTGCGGTCGTCTCGACCTCCAGCACGCCGGCGGAGTTGATTGCTCCCGCGGGCACCTCGTCGCCGGGCGCAACCTCCTCCGGAATGGATTCTCCGGTGATCGCTGAGGTGTCAAGGCTGGAGCGCCCAGACCGAATGATGCCGTCCGTGGCGATCCGCTCTCCGGGGCGCACGAGCATCAGCTCGCCAGCCACGAGATCCTTCGCTGCGACCTCGACCGTCGTACCGTCGCGCAGCACCGTCGCGGTCTGCGGTACCAATTTCAACAGTGCCCGCAGTCCGCCCTGGGCCCGGTCCATCGCCTTGTCTTCCAGTGCCTCGGCGATCGAGTACAGGAACGCTAGCGCCGCCGCCTCTCCGACGTAACCGAGGATTACCGCGCCGACCGCGCTGATCGTCATCAGCAAACCAATGCCGAGCTTGCGCTTCGTGGCAAGGTTCCGGATAGCGCCGGGCGTGAACGTATACGCCCCTAGCAGCAGGCCGATCCAGAACAGAACTGTCGCGGGTGTCTCTAGTCCGGACCAGTCCAGCGCCAGACCTATGCAGAGGGCTACGCCGGAGAAGATCGGCAGTAGCAACTCGGGGTCCTTCCACCATGGCCGATCGAGATCTTCGATCTCCGTGGCTGGTTCGTGTTCGCATCCACATGCTGAACTCATGCGTCCGCTCCTTTTCCGTCGCAGCCGGGCACCGAGCACTCAGGGTCGATGCACGGGGCGTTTTCGTCGACAGCCAACGTCGCGTTCACTAGTGCGTTGAGCGCTGTCGCGAGGTGCGGATCGGCGATTTCGTAGCGTGTCTTGCGGCCCTCCGGCTCGGCGACGACGATGCCGCAGTCACGCAAGCAGGTCAGGTGGTTCGAGACGTTCGAGCGGGTCAGGTCCAGGTCGCGCGAAAGCACGGCCGGGTAGCTCGGGCCGTCGAGTAGGGTGATCAGGATTCTGGAGCGCGTCGGATCCGCCATGGCCCGGCCGAGCCGGTTCATGACGTCGAGGCGTGAAGCAATAGTCAGCATATACTGAACTATACAGCAATTACTGAACTATTCAACACGCACTGAACTGACATTGAAGCGAAGAGCTTGCGAACTGCAGGAATTAGTCGATGAGATAGCCGGTAACTGGGCCTTCGTGATTCGGCTGCCAACCCAACGCGGGGGCGACATGCGTGGCGAAGTTGTCCAAGATCTTCACGTTGACGTCGACGCCATCCCGGTGAGGCCCTCGCTTCTGCTGTAAGTGATGCCACATGTAGGAAGGTGTTCGGCAAGGTAGTCGCCGTTGAACCACGGGTACTTCCTGGATCCGGGCAGCTTGCGCACATCCACGATGGATGCCACACCGGCAGCTTTGATCATTTCAGCGAAGTCCTCGAACTCGAGGTTGGAGTGGCCCACGGTGAAAATGCGCATGTCGCCAATGCTACGCGCCAAGCGGTTACACCCACATCGGCTTCACGAATGAGAAGGTGACTTTGCAACGACACGTCGTGGAGTTTAAGTGCAACGTGTAAAGGTTTTTCAAGCATCGCGCGATGGGGACGTGGACCCACGATTGCAGGGTCGACTGCGACGGAGTGACCATTGTCTGGCTCAGCCAAGCTATTGACTCTGCGATGCTGCGGATGTGCCATCAGACTCTTCGTGCTGAATGCGTGAGGCATGCAGTCGGGCGTGGGCGATGGCGTCAGGGGTGTTGTCGAAGACGTGATTCTCGTGTGCAAGCTGGTCGAATACGCCGAGTTCGCGCAACACCGGAAAATGTTCGGGCTTCGTGGCTGCGAGCAGGACTCTGGTACCGCGGCGTTCGAGGCGCCCGATTGTGTCGGCGAGCATCTGGGCGCCGGTGGCATCGATCGTCGTGACGTAGCGCATGCGGAGTACGACAACCTTGACCGACGAGGCATCAGCGAGCTCGAGGAGGAAATCGTGCGCTGCGCCAAAGAAGAGAGGGCCTTCCATACGGAAGGCGGCGATGTGCTCGTCGAGGAGCTCGCGTTCCTTGTCGCGGTGGTCTCCCTCGTCTAGTGGGGCGGCTTCCAACACCGCAGTGCGGGCGGTCTCGCGCAGTGCGAAGAAGCCCGCCATTACAAGGCCGATGAGTACGGCGACGACAAGGTCGAACACGACGGTGGCGGCAGCTGTGATGAGCAGGGTCGCCCCGTCGCCCTTGGTGGCGCGTATCACCGAGCGGAGGTTCCGCGGGTGGATCATCTGAATCGCAGTGGCGATGAGCACGCCGGCGAGCGCGGCGAGAGGAATCTCGCCCACCCACCGGGCCGCGACGAGCACGGCCACGAGCAGGAGCAGCGAATGGAACACCGCTGCCAGGCGTGTGCCTGCGCCTGCACGCACGTTGACGGCAGTTCGGGCAATCGCGGCGGTTGCGGGAATCCCGCCGAACAGGGGCGCGACGACGTTGGCCACGCCCTGCCCGAAGAGTTCGCGGTCGGGATCGTGCCGGTCGCCGACAGTCATTGCGTCGGCAACCGTCGCAGACAGCAACGATTCCAGCGCACCGAGAGCTGCGACGGCGACCGCTGCAAACAGCAAGGAATCCAGGTGCTCCCACGGAATCTCTGGCCAGCGCGGAGCAGGCAATGTCGACGGGATGTAGCCGATTGTCTTCAGGCCGCTGTCTGCCAGCATGTTGATGGCCGTTGCTGCAGCTACCAACACTAGCGCCGCGGGGAAGCCACTACGGACGCGCGCAGCAAGCACGATTCCAGCCGCTACTGCAAGGGTCATCACGGGCGCCTGCCATGCCGGAGTATCTAACCAAGCATTGATTGAGCCCCACGCCAACCCGAGGACTTTCTCGCCCTCCACGTCAACACCAAGTGCTGCAGGCAGCTGTTGTAAGCCGATGATTAACGCAATACCGGCGGTGAAACCTTCGACGACAGGTAGTGGCATGTACTTCATCGCGCGGCCAGCGCCGGTGAACGCCAGTACGAGCAGCATGAGCCCTGCCAGCACGCCGACGACGAGAACCCCATCGGCACCATGGTTGGCCACGATGGGGATTAACACGACGGTCATTGCGCCGGTCGGGCCGCTTACTTGGACGTTACTACCGCCGAAGATCGCGGCCAGGATACCCGCAACGATGGCCGTCGTAATTCCGGCCGCCGCGCCGACACCGGACGCAACGCCGAAGCCGAGCGCGAGAGGGAGTGCGACGAGGGCCACCATGAGGCCTGCCGAGAGGTCGCGCCCAATCGTCGCGCGGGACCAGTCCGAGCGGCGCGGTGCGAAACGCAGGGCACGAGATTGGAAGCCCACCGTAGAGGCGGCGGAGGAGGGGCGGGTCATGCTACTTTCTTGCTCCTTCAGGGCTCAATGACACTCAAAGGATACACAAGGTATCATCCTCCGACGGCCGCATTCCCGGTTCTGGCCGAGGCCTCATGTCGACGGAATAAAACTTCCTGACCTGGCGGGAGTTCGCTGGAGCGTTGTCGCGGTGCTTGGAGTGACGCGTGTGAGCCGGTGTCCGAAGAGCAGACAGCCCGGGAGAATCGGTACCAGTGCCATACAGTGCGCGACACCACTGCTCATAGGACGGGCCCGACGGCGGGCTGGGGGGGGGCGAGGACCGGCTACCGGATTCGGGCTTTCGCGGCGACGAGCAGCAGGGCGGCATGGTCGACTTCGCCGTTTTTGATCTCGCGATTGAGCTTGTGTAGCACCACGGGGCAGCGCAGGCAGCGGATGCCGGATTTGCAGCACTTCTTCTTCGGCGTCATCGCAGCCAGTTTAAAGGGGTCCTTGCCGGCGAGCTTTTTCGCGGCTTTGGCCTCGGCCTTCGAGTATTCGGGCAGGCGTAGCGAGGTCGTTGCCGCAGCCTTCTTCTTGGCTTTGGCGGCGTCCTTCTTCTTGCCCTTGTCGCCTTTCTTGCCCTTGGCCATGCGCGTTCCCTTCGTCGCGAATTTTCCTGAATTAGGTTAGCGTCACCTCATGCGATGTGGGGAGGCGTGGGTGCCTGACGGGTGTAATTGGGTGTTGCTTGACGACGGCTTGCTTGTCGGCCAGTGCCGCAGCGGTAAATGACGGCCAAAGGACGCAAAACCGACCAAAACGACTCAGGTCTGTTTACTGTGACCTGCGGAAATGGCGAGCGGTAGTGAGTTGTTTCGGCGACCAGTACAAACAGTGGAACGCCGCCTTCGATGCAGGTTACTGTGCTGCGCGGAACAAACCGGACAGCAACAAGCCCGCTAGGAGATTGCGAAGCCAGATGCTGGTCCAGGTTTTTCAACGGGCTCGCCAGCCTCGTCGACCATCCAGTCAATTTCCAGCTCCAGCTCGCGCTCGATGCCAGCACGCTTTCGAGAATCGACGACTTCCATCGTGGTATTAAACGATGTCGGCATGGTCATCGTCACCGCGGACTCGCCAGTGCCGAGAGTCATTTCCCCGGCGCGGATGCGAGCTGCCAGCGTCTCCAGTAGATCCGCGAGCTCATCGCGGTTGAAGCTTGCCTTGCTCTTCACCAGCTTTTGATTCTTCGGGGGCGTAATCTTTTTAGGTTTCGGTGCCATGTCTTTACTTACCTTTCCAGCCGTGTCGGTATTTGTGCAGTGCGGAGAATTGGCCGTCACTCCACACTGTCTTTGAAGATGGTCTAGAAAGCTTTCAGGAAGCTTATCCATCTCCATTATCCCAATAAAAGTAGTTATTACCAGGAGAAATAATAAGAGGCTAGAAATGTCTATAGGTAGGTTATAAATTGTGGAAAATCCCTACGCTATGCTCTGGGGTGCAAGGTCCTAAGTGCCTTAGGTGAGGAGCTTTAGTAACGGCGCCCTTGGAAAGTGCTTCAAACGTGTCGACCGACAGCAATAGGGGAGGAGTAAACGTCACATGGTGTCACCCGACAACATCCTGATGTACCTTCTGCCTGAGCAAGAGGCGCAGATTAAAGAGATCTTTGTGCAACTGGCAGAGCGTGGATTCCCGCAGCAGAATCAAAAGCCCCACATCACCGTTACTTTCGCACCGACCATGAGCCCGGAGGTAATCCAACGAGCAGCCGAAATTCTCCCACCGCTGATGCCTGCGGAATTTCGCAGGGTAGGAACGGTGGTGTTCGGGACAAAGAGTAAACAGACTGTCGCATGGTTATTAGAAACAAGCGATGAGCTGGAAGAAGCTGCTCGCGAGATCAGTCGTCTTAACCCTGAAGGTCGCGGCTCCCGCTGGATTCCGCACCTGACTATGGGGCTGCGAATCCCGCGGGATATGGTTCCCGGTTACGTCCGGGCTCTTGATGAACTAACAAGCCCGCACTTCAAAACTCTTAGTGCACCACGCGCTGCGTTCTGGAGTCCCAAAGTGCAGGAATTAACGGAGTTCTAGGGAGACTCCAGTACTTGTGTGCTGCTGTGCCTCAGCGATTACGTCCCCGCTACTTCACAAAAACTGTGGTTTCAGAAAACAGTAGCCTAAGAAGAAAAACTAAGCGGCATCCATAATCTTCTTTGCCTGGGCATCGAAGACCTCCAAGGCGCGCTTCTTTGCCGCTTCCTTGGACTCTGGGGTCGCCTCTGGAATCTGCATGGGATCCGTCGTGTTTTCCATGTTGCCAGCTGATGCATCCGGAGTCGGGGCGGCGGACACCATTACCATTACGCCGTTGACGATGCCGACAATGTCGTAGCTGGTGGCCGTAGTATCCGTGCCACCGGCGTTGATGTTCGCACTGGTCTCGTGTGCAGTGAATTCAGCTGGCTTGACGGAAAGATTTGGCTCCCACTTTTCTCGGTGCAGTTTCATTGTGGTCGTCATGTCCATGTCATTAAACATGTCCTGCATCTCAGGAGAAATCTCCTGACCTTCCATGGAGTCTTTCAGAATGTCGGAAGCATCCATCGTAGCTGTCACGTCGGAGCACTTTTCGAGGCTGTCTTCGTACTTCTGGTACGCATCAGTGTTCTTCAATACTGAGACGCTGACAGCGACGTTCTCTTCCTTAATGTCCGTGTAAGCACCGGCAGCATTCTCCAATTCTTCCGTTGGCTTGATGAAAGTGGCACATTCGGCCGGCTCTATATCTAAAGAATCCTCCGAAAACATCTCCATTGCGTCCTTGTACCCATTAATCCTGTTGTTGGAGAAGTCCACACCTTGAACTTCATTAGTGAGCAGGAGCTGATCTTCGGCTGCAGCTGGAGCTGACCCGTCTGCCTTTGTCATCTTGCTGGTCGACTCTTTGCCTGCCTCGCCACCGGCATTGTTGCTTTCTTCTCCCGAGCCGCATGCGGTGAGCAGGGCGGCGCTTGTACAACCTGCGACGACGGTTGTCGCAATTTTCTTCCACATTCCAGAGCTGCGCTGCTTCATGATTCCTCATTCCATCGAGCTGAATTTCAACAACCTATGCAACCTGATCAGATGTCCTGAGCCGGAGCCAATCTTTTGTGAAAGAAAGAATACAAGAGCTCGCCTCAGCACGCTTCCCAATATCAAGAATTTCAGTCGCGTCTGCTTCACGACGCTCCGTCGGACCTCACCGCAGACTGTGCAACCTTTGCCACGGGGTACGTGGATACCAACGCAATAATCGCACCGAAGATGAAAACGGGCACGAAACCGAATTTCGGTGCCGCGAAAGAAATAACAAAAGGAGCGAAGAAACCAACATAGGTCAGCGAATAGTAGATAGCAGTCGCAGCGCCCAGCTCGGCTGGCGGTGCGATAATTTGCACTTCGCGGAGGCCGGAGACCATCATTACGCCGTACGCAGCACCGAGGGCCAGAGCAGCGGGGAAAACGCTCCACACATTCTGGGTGAGTACGACGATGAGGCTGAGCAGCATTCCGACCGTCGTTAAGCCAAGACCGAAAATAGCTGGCGGGATAAAGCTGCTGGAACTGATGCGAGTGACCAGTGGTTGCACCAAAACGCCGGTGCCCATCGTGATACAGGCGATGAGCCCGGCGAAGGCGATGGGGTAGCGGGATTCGGCGATTGTTGGCAGGACGACGAAGGATGTGCACGCAGCGCCGAAGACCCACGGTGCCCAAGCGGCGACTGCCCACAGGAACCTCGGGCTAAGCGTGGCGGAGGAGAAGAACCGTTGCGGAGAGTCGCTGTGCGCTGCGTTTGGAAGTCCTCCGGAAGCGTTCCATGTTATTGGTGCGATAAAAAGCAGCAGTGCGAGATGAACAAGATAGGGGATGACATCAGGGCGCGGGGTGAATTCTGCGACCAACCCGGAAGCCAGGGGGCCGAGGGAGAATCCGGCGGAGAGTGCAACGGTTGCGCGCCGGGCAGAAATTTGAGGTGCGACGGGCGCAATTTCTTTGATCCACGAGGCACCGGCGGCCATTACCATGCCCATCGAAATGCCGATGATAAGACGTCCTACCAGAAGTGATGGGAAGTGGAACCAGATGCCGGTGAGTAGGACGGCTGAGCCAACGGCAGAGGTTATGAGTGCAGGCCGGATGATGGCGCGACGGCCGAGCCGGTCGGAAAGTGGGCCGCAGATGAGTAGCGCGGGGATGAGTCCTGCGACGTAGATGGCGAAGAGAAAGGTGACCTGGGACTGGTTGAGAGCATCGGTTATTCGATACGCGGGCAGGAGTGGTGCGAAGAGGTTGGCTCCAAACGCAACCGCGAACATGCCCAGGGCTACCCGAATCCAGTCTCGTATCACGGTTGCCTCCTGAGGGCTCTCATCTGTGGGGATAGAACAGTGTGGTAACAACAATAGGCCAGCTAGCAAACGCTAGCTGGCCTATTGAGTTACTCGGGTCGTCTACCCAAGTTAGTCGCCCTAGTTATTGGCGGCGCCGAAAAACGCGGTAATCGGCGAGAAGAATCCCTTGGACTTCTTTGACTTCTTAGCTGCCTTTGTCCTGCCAAGAATGCGCTCAGAGATGCGGTCGGTGAGGACACCTACCAGCTTGCCGCTGCGGACGACGGGCAGCTCGCTGAGCGGCCCGTCAATAAGCTGGCGAGCCCTGATTGCAGCTGGATCCTCGGGCTTGACAAAGACCTTCACCGGGGCGCCGACGGTGTTCATGTAGGCATCGCGGTCGGCGTACTCACGGAGTTCCTTCAGCGTAATATCGCTGGTCAGGTAGCCTTCATCGTCGACGAGGAAGACACAGGTATCGTCATCGAGACCAGCAAATTCGGCTGCGTAGGTGCTCAGTGCCTCACCGACCGTGATGTCCTCCGGCAGCGCAATGTAAGAATCCGTCATGTGCATGCTTACGGTGTCAGGCAGGAGGCTGTACGGGCTGATTGAAGACTTCGGCTTGAAGAAGTTGGCGATGGTGTTCTGTGTCTGTGTCATTGTGGATCCTTTTCCAGGTATCCCAGCTCCTTTGCTAGGAGGGAATTTCTGTTGATTGAAAAATTATGGCTCCCCGCCTAAGAGTGTTGGCAATGTAATGCCGTAACTAAAGGTGGCCACTTGAGATGGACCCTTGCTTCGAGAGTCTTTCGAAACTCTCGATAAAGTGCAGGGCAGCGGCCTATGTGGATATAGGAGCCTTACCTAACGAGGTTGTTCGCTACGCAAAGGTTAACACAAGGTTACGTACACAGTAAAGAGGAATGAACGAAAAGCTTCCTAAAGGTGGCGGGAGTTATAAGCCCATGAACTCTCGAATTGCTGGCCATTCGGCATCGGCTTGCGCCCGGCCGAGCTCGTAGTTGTGCAGCAGCTTCGACCGCCTCCGCTCCGCCTTTGTGATGCTCATGTTATTGGCGTAGAAAACATATGCTTGGCCTTTTCGTTCAAGCTCAGCAGCCCAATCGAGAGAAGCGTTGTAGCGCTCGTGTCTAGTGATAAGCAGCTCAGCCACCACCGGGTTACTGCGGAAAATCTGGCGCAGTAGCTGTGGGCGCTTAGGGGCGGTGCGACGGAATCCTTTCGGGCGAGTCAGGACGATGAGGAACTTCTTGAAACCATCTGCTTCGGCGGCATTAATGGGAATGCCACCTGATGATCCCAGTGCACCGTCGACGAACGGAACGCCATCAATATAGGGCATACGCATGACACCCGGAATCGTCGAACTGGCGCGAGTGTACTTCATCAGCGTAGGTAGATCTGGGATATCGTCTGGCCCCCAGTTGATGGTCTCGCCCGTATCCGCTCGGACAGCAGAAATCCGGTAGGGAGTTGGATTGTTCTTAAAAGTCTCGTAATCCAGGGGCATGGCGCCGTCGGGAAGTCCCGCGTCTTCGTAGATGTACTCGGCATCGAAGTAGCCGCGTCCGCGCAACATTGGGCGCCAGCCACTGCTGTTCGGCTGTGCGATGAAGTCAGTGAAGCTAATTATAGAGCGCTGGATATCCCGGGAAAGGTAATTGACCACGTGAGAGGCGCCGGCGCTTACGCCACCGACCCAGCCGACATCGATGCTCTCGCGAAGTAGCCGCTCGACGAAAGGTGCCGTGTAACTATTGCGAGTCCCTCCGCCCTCGAAGACTAATGCCACATCGCTGACCTGCATTTACATCCCTCCGGTTGTTCTCGCGCTGCTGCCTTTCGGGCGTTACGATCGTTCAAGACTACCCGAACGTCACCATATTGGATTTCGGTTAGCGTAGTTTACGGCGCATCCTGGAGGATGACTGGCAGCAGCCCCTCGCCCATATCTGGGTTCGGCAGTACGCCCTCCGGGTCGTAGAACAAGATCTCCTTGCCGTCATGGCTCAGACGTCGCATCGCTTCCAGAATCAACGTGCGTCCCACCGGGTTGACAATGCCAACGCGGCTGACGTCGAAGACAACTTCGCTTTCCGACGGTGTGGAAGTCGCCAACCTGTTGAGAATGATCTCGGCCGCAGTGAAGTTGACTGGGCCCTGAATCTCGATGATCGAGCGGCCATTGCTGACGCGCGTACCGCGCAGCGCACGCGAACCAATCGCATCGGCATCCATGAGATGAAGACCCAAATCTTCGGAGAGCTTCCGGAAGATGGCAATGCTGCGGACGCTGTTGCCGTGGTCGTTCAATCGCGGCGAAAAGGCTGCAAGACCCGCCTGTCCAGGCAGCGCTCCCAGCAAGCCGCCGGCGACACCGCTCTTGGCGGGAATCCCGACCTCGGTAAACCATTCACCGGCCTCGTCATACATGCCGGCAATAGCCATCACGGACAAGACTCTGCGAACAACCGAGCGGCCGAGCACAGTCTGATTGGTGACCGGGTTAACGCCACCGTTGGCCAACACTGCGGTCATCATGGCGACATCGCGAGTGTTGACCAGCACGGAGCACTGTGCGGTGTAGCCGCGGACAGCATCGTGGGGCGTGGTTTCGATGAAACCGTAAGCTGCCAGCATATGTGCGATGGACATGTTTCGATGGGCAGTGTCCATTTCGCATTCATAGGCATCGTAGTCAACGCGGAGCTTACGGCCAGCCAAAGTTGAGAGAAGCTCCACCATGTGCTTGGTGCGAGTCTTCCAGTTGGCACCTGGCTGGCATACGAACTGGTTGATGGTCAGTGCACCGACATTAATCATCGGATTCTTTGGTCGGTGCGTGCCCTGCTCCAGCGACAGCTCGTTGAAAGCCTCACCGGAAGGTTCGGTGCCCACAATGCTGTCGATTTTGTCTGTGCCGTGCTCGGTGATGGCTGCGGCATAAGCGAAGGGCTTGGACATCGACTGAATGGTGAATTCAGTATCGGTGTCGCCCGTGGCGTAGGTGCGACCTGACACGGTGGTCATAGCAAGTGCCAGGCGGTCGGGATTAGCTTGGGCAAGGGTGGGAATATAGTCCGCTACCTCGCCAGACTCATCGGGGCGGACGGATTCGACGATTTCGGACAAGTAATCTTTGATCGGCGTTTTCATCAGATTCTGCTAAGCATCTTTCCTGGGCTGAAAAATCCCGGTTGAGTCAATGGAGTCCCGTTCGAACCTACACCAGGCGAGGTCAGCCACTGATGCTCACCTCTGTGCACTCTCACCGTGCGCGCCGGAAAAATCGGCATATCCTGGGGTGTGTGAAATTCCTCAACGATCAGTCCGCGCCCTACGAGTTGACCTACAGCGATGTCTTCATGGTGCCGTCAAAGTCATCCGTCGGCTCTCGCATGGGTGTCGATTTGGCCACCGATGATGGCACCGGCACAACCATTCCGATTGTCGTCTCCAATATGACGGCCATCTCCGGTCGCCGGATGGCCGAAACCACCGCTCGCCGAGGCGGAATTGCCATCCTGCCGCAGGACGTCCCAGCTGACATTGCCGCTGAGACCATCCGCAAGGTCAAGTCCGCTGGGCTGGTTTTCGACACTCCGATCGTCGTCAAGCCTCACCACACCGCGGGGTATGCGCGCCATCTTCTGCCGAAGCGCGCGCACGGTGCGGCAGTGGTGGTGGAAGACAACAAACCGGTTGGGCTGATTACCGGCCGTGATCTGGCGGGCGTTGACAACTTTGCGCAGGTGGGGACGCTCATGTCCACTTCGCTATTTACGCTTCCGGCCGATATTGAGCCCCGTGACGCTTTTGACCAGCTCACTGCTTCCGGGCGCAAACTCGCTCCAGTGGTGGACGCCGATGGCGCGCTGGTGGGTATTCTCACGCGTAAGGGCGCGCTGCGTGCGACGCTTTACAAGCCCGCTGTCGACGCTGAGGGCAAGCTGCGCGTCGGTGCGGCGCTTGGCATCAACGGTGATGTTGAAGGGCGCGCGAAGACACTGCTCGACGCAGGTGCCGACGTGCTCGTTGTCGATACCGCCCACGGTCATCAGGAATCGATGCTCCGTGCTTTACGACGAGTCCGCGCGCTCAACCCACCTGTGCCAATTGCCGCTGGCAATGTCGTGACCGCCAATGGTGTTCGCGACCTAGCGGAGGCGGGAGCCGACATTATTAAGGTCGGCGTCGGTCCGGGTGCGATGTGCACAACCCGAATGCAGACCGGAGTTGGGCGTCCACAGTTTTCTGCCGTGCTCGAATGCGCTGCAGCTGCCCGTGAATGCGGCGTGCATGTCTGGGCTGATGGTGGAGTGAAGGATCCTCGCGATGTTGCGCTTGCGTTGGCTGCGGGTGCGTCCAACGTGATGATTGGCTCGTGGTTTGCCGGTACTTTCGAGTCCCCAGGGGATGTCCAAAAGGACGTCGACGGGCGCATGTTCAAGGAGTCCTTTGGCATGGCTTCACACCGTGCGGTGGAGAGCCGAAATGCACAGGTAGAGGCCTTTGAGAAGGCCCGGCGCGAGATGTTCGAAGAGGGCATCTCGACTGCGAAAATCTACCTGGAGCCAGGCCGCGAAGGCGTGGAGGACCAGATCGATCGCATTATCTCGGGCGTACGTTCTTCGTTCACATACGCGGGTTCGGCCACCATCGAGCAGTTCGCTGAGCGGGCAGTGGTGGGAATTCAATCCGCTGCGGGCTTTGCGGAAGGAATGCCGAGGGCGACGCGGTAGCCGTCGTCAAGCCTCTCGGGGCTAAGCCGACTAGCGGTGCTGCGGGCCAATTGGTAGGTATGTAAAGACGTTGTTAGGACGTGTTTAGTACCACGTGCAAGATTGGGGAGGGGCTGGCGATTATGGGTCGGCAGGTAAGAGAAAACAGTGCTGTAACGGAGTCTGGATTGGTAGCAGGAAACGGTGCTAGAGCAGGAAGCGGGAACGCATTTTTCGCCCGCGCCCGCGTTACTGATTCCGATTTGTGCCCGTGTGGTGGGGGACTCTACGGGCAGTGCTGTGGCCCGCTGCACCGCGGTGAGCGGGAGGCAGTGACCGCAGCTGAGCTGATGGCCGCGAGGTACAGCGCTTACGCTGCCCACGAGGCGGACTACATCTGGCGGACGTGGCATCCGCGCTACCGCCCGGAAGTTATCAATGTCGATGACAGTGTGGAATGGGAAGGACTCACCATCATCAACGCTGTCGATGGTGGCGAGGATGACCGCGAAGGCATCGTGGAATTTGAAGCGGCCTTTCATGACCATGACGGTGTCGGCACGATGCACGAGCGTTCTCGTTTTGTTCGTCGTGCGCGACGTTGGGTCTACGTCGACGGCGAGGTCACGTACTCCTAAGCATCAGACTTGTTGTGCTTGCCGTGGCCGAATGGCAGCACGGCGACAATCGCCACAATGATTGCTCCCCAGATGGCGCCGAAAATCAGTGAGCCGGTGGTGTTGGCCAACCAGCCGAGGAAGCCACCGGTAAACAGCTGCTCAAGGTTGTGGACCAGCTGGTAGGGGAGGTGCCAGCCCAGCTCGTCGAGGCCGACCACCATGATGTGGCCACCGACCCACAGCATGGCAAACGTGCCGATAATACCGATTGTGTTCAAAACGATTGGCATGGCTTTGACCAGCGCCGCACCAAACTTGCTGATACCGGCTGACTTCTTGGACTGCAGGTGCAGGCCAATATCATCAATCTTGACCAAGAAGCCCACCACGCCGTAGACCGCAAGCGTGATGATGAGTGCGACCACAATAAGAATCAGCGCGCGATTGAGCAGTGGCTGATCAGCGACCTCATTGAGAGAAATCACCATGATTTCCGCAGAGAGAATCAAGTCTGTGAAAATTGCAGACTTCACCAGGGAATCTTCATTCTGTGGTGTGCGGTTGGTCGCCGCCTCCATCCGCTCCTGCTCAGTCTGATCGGGAGAGATTCGGTGCTTAATCTTCTCCCAGACCTTTTCCATGCCCTCAAAGCACAGGTAGGAGCCGCCGAGCATCAAAATCGGCGTCAGCGCCCAGGGCAGAAACTGACTTAGCAGCAATGCAATCGGCAGAATAATGACAATTTTATTGACCAAGGAGCCCTTGGCGATACGCCAAATAATCGGCAGCTCGCGTTTCGGCGAGACACCCTCGACGAATTTAGGCGTTACCGCAGCGTCGTCAACCACAACACCGGCGGCTTTAGCGCTAGCTTTGCCGGCCGCAGCCGCAATATCGTCTGTTGTTGCCGCTGCAGCACGTGCAATCGTGGCAACGTCGTCAAGCAGCGCGACAAGTCCGCCTGCCATAAAAACCTCCCGTATTGGAGGACGCGACCAGGAGCCGTCGTCGTATCAAAGAATTACCGGAGCAATTTTAACCGCTTTCCCGGATTGACTCTGTGTTGTCGCTAGGGCGTCGATATCCTGTCGATAGTTCACGTGCTCCTCTGAACGTGGGCACGTGGCAAGATATAGGCCATGAACGCTTCCTTCTCCGAAATCTACCGACAGGTCAATGCGGACAACTCGGACAACGCTGGCACCGGGGCAGACACCAGCAACGACGCCCACTCCGAGGAACAACAGCGCCCGGCGCGCCCCCGCATGGCACTGGTAGTCATCGACGCTCAGAATGATTTTTCCGCGGGTGGCGCACTTGCCGTCGACGGTGCTGAGGCAGCGTACACCGCTACATATCTGCATGTTGCGGGCACAGCGAATAAGTACTCGGTTCTTGCGACCACCCGTGACAATCACATCGACCCAGGCACGCACTTCTCTGAAACCCCGGATTTCGTCGATACCTGGCCGAAACACTGTGTTGCAGGTACCCCGGGCGCAGAGATTCACCCCGGCATGCAGCGCGCCATCGCGTTTTTTGAGCAGCTCAACCCCGCTGCTGTGCGTATCGATGTCACAAAAGGGGAGTACGCCGCCGCCTACTCCGGTTTCGAGGGAACAACGGAGGCTGGCGTTTCGCTTGCCGACGCTCTCCGCGCCTCTGACATCGAAGAAATCGATGTGGTGGGAGTTGCGACTGACCACTGCGTCCGCGCCACAGTGCTCGATGGCCTCAAGGAGGGTTTTTCCGTTCGTGTTCTGAGCAATCAGGCCGCGGCGGTGGACCCGGAGCGCGGCAAGGCTGCACTAGCGGAATTGGCCGCGGCGGGCGCGACAGTGGTGTAGTGCTGCGACGTTGACCGTCAAACAATCCGCCTAGCCGCTTAGCTAGGCGCCTCGGCAGCCGCCTAGTTAAAAGTCACCATATCCAGGTCGACCTCGCGGAGGTGGCGGTGGTTGGACGCTGTTTCCACATAACGCCCTGCATGGGCGATGAAGCCCTCTGCTTCCTCGGCGGAGAGTTCACGACGCACCTTGGCGGGAACGCCTGCAGCCAGCGACCTGGGGTCGATAATCTGATCTTCCAACACCACGGCACCTGCAGCAATGAGGCTGCCAGCGCCGATACGGGAACGCGAAAGCAGGGTGGACTTCATGCCGATGAGGCAACCATTTTCAACCGTGGTGCCGTGGACCAAGGCCATGTGTCCGACGGTGACATCATCGCCGAGAATTGTGGGCACACCTCGGTCGACATGGACTGTGGAGTTGTCCTGAATATTGGTGCGCTGGCCGATGCGGATCGGTGCGACGTCTCCTCGGAGAACAGAACCGTAGAACACGGAGCAATCCGCACCGATTTCGACATCACCGATAATGACCGCGCCGGGCGCAATCCAGGCGCTGGAATGAATGCGTGGGGTCTTATCTTGGTAGGTGAGAATGAGCGGAGTGTTCATCATACAAACCAATATAACTGTCACCTGAGGTCAGCGTAAGAAAAATTCTCAGCGAAACTCTATTCGTCGAAGGGTGCAATTCTGCTTGGACGCGCATACAGTGGGCGACATGATTTTTATCGTTGTGAATTACCAAGTTAAGCCGGAGTTTGCCGACGAATGGATGGACCACGTCGCTGAGTTCACCGCTGCCACCCGCGCAGAGGCTGGCAACAAGTGGTTTGAATGGTCCCGCAGCGTAGAAGACCCCAACCAGTACATCCTCGTCGAGGCGTTCGATGATGACGCTGGTGAAGCCCACGTCAATTCCGAGCACTTCGCCAAGGGCCTGGAGGCGATGAAGCCGCTGCTCGCTGAGACCCCGAAGATTGTCTCGCAGGTGCTGCCTGATAAGCAGGACTGGGATCGCATGGGCGAGCTGCAGGTCGACTAATGTCCTCTGACACCATTCGCGATAGCGCAGCCGCTTCCAGCAGCGACACCTATTCTCTGATTGGGCGTGGCCTGCGTATTGGCTCCGCTGTGCTGGCCTCTGCTCTCGTCGTTGGTCTCAGTGCTTGTGGAGATAGCGATGAGGCAGCCCTCGAGGGTAGCCAGAATCAGTCAAGCCAGGAGCAGAGTGCTGTTGCCTCCACTGCCGCCATTCGGGATAACTTGGCTCAGCTGGCGGCAGATACTGCGGCGCTGAAGACAGCATCGCAGACGCTGATTGCAAAGGAATCGGTCTCGGAAGAGACTCGAAAGATTGCGCAGCAGGCGGAGCCAATCTTTGCTGAAGAGGAAGCGCAGCTAGTCAAGACTCTCGGCGTCGATGTTGATCCGTCGGAGACCAAGCTCGACACCGCCACCATGACTCGCCTCGAGAACGAGGAGGGGCCACACGCAGATATGGCTTATCTGACGTTGATGGAAGGCAGCCTGGATAAGATGCTCGGACAGTGGGAAGAGCTGGAAAAGCATGGCGGAAACGACCTGCAAGAGTTGGCACGCTCTTCTCAGCAGCAGCTGGAAGATATTCAGCAGGCGCTGGAAAAACGTATGCAGTACTAGCCGCTGCCCAAAGCTCGTGGGGGGGAAATTCAAGTAAAAAGTCCTGCAAAGCGTGCCCGGGGAACCGGGGAAGTGAGTAGCGTGTAAATAAAGCCAGTGCGCTGTGATCGTCGTCAAGCGAATGCGCACTCGGATGAAGCACAATGCTGGCTAATAACCCAGAGTAGAAGGTAGGAAAACACGCCAATGGCAAATAGTATCTCGCGAGTAGGTATCGTCGGCGCCGGTCAGATGGGCTCCGGAATTATTGAGGTCTGTGCGAAGGCCGGTAGCGATGTCAAGGTCTGGGAGGCCAAGGAGGAGTTCCTTGAGTCCGGTCGCGCCCGTATTGAAAAGTCGCTGGATAAGGCCGTTTCCCGTGGCAAGCTAGAGCAGTCTGCACGTGATGAGATTCTGGGGCGTATTAGCTTCACCACCAAGCTGGAAGACTTCGCTGACCGTGAGCTGGTCATCGAGGCCATCGTGGAGAACCCAGAAGTAAAGGCCAGCGTATTCTCGCAGCTCGATGAAATTGTTGAGTCAGAAGATGCCATCCTGGCTTCCAACACCTCCTCGCTGCCGATTCAGTCCATTGCTGCAGCTACCAAGCGCCCGGAGCGCGTCATGGGTCTGCACTTCTTCAACCCGGTTCCGGTTCTGCCTCTGGTAGAGCATGTCGTTACTCTGACGACCGGTGATGTTCAGTCGGAGCGTGCGTACGAGTACGCTTCCGAGGCGCTGGGCAAGACCGTCATTCGCGCTAAGGATCGCTCGGGCTTCATTGTTAACGCCCTGCTGGTTCCGTACATCCTCGGCGCTATTCGCATGCTGCAGGACGGCATTGCTACTGCAGAAGACATCGATGCCGGAATGGTCAATGGCTGTGCGCACCCGATGGGTCCGCTGACTCTGGCCGACATGGTTGGTCTGGACACCATCAAGTTCATTGCCGATGCCATGTTCGATGAGTACAAGGAGCCGACTTACGCGGCACCTCCACTGCTCAAGCGCATGGTTGAGGCGGGTCACTTCGGTCGCAAGTCCGGCCGTGGCTTCTACGACTACTCCAAGTAGTCCACGCTTTTAGCCCCGTTTGGGGCGAGTATTGAATTCTTACCGGTTGACGGGCTTTTGTCCCGCCAACCGGTTTCTTTTATGCATTTATCAGTGAAAACCCGGAGTCTAAGGGGGAAAGTTCCCACGATTGGCCCTAGCATTTTGAAAACTTGTTTCTTTTCAACGCGCCGAAACCTCACAGTGCGCTTAACATAAGTGAAGATTTTGTCAGACCTTGGCTTATAGAGCACTTCACAACTGGTGCCTCCCACGCAGCAATCTGGAAAGGAATGCTTCAGTGTCTTCTTTGAAGCCGCACAAGCGCACTGCAACACGTACTCGCGTCGGCGCTGCTACCGCAGCAATGGCAGTTGTAATGGGGCTTACACCGGCAACGGCCGTGGCAGCTCCGGTCAACCCGTTGGCCGAGCTCGGCAACCGCCTGGACTCTGTTTCTGATCTTCCAGCTAATGTGGCAGCTCCAGATGGAATCAAGCTCCCCGGCGGTGGCTTCGAGGTCCCGGATTCCATCTCGCTGCCGTCATCTTCCGGTGAAAACACCGACCCGAATGCGCCGAAGCCAACCTCGTATCGCCCGGACCAGATTGCACGCGCGTACCCGTCGGATGCCGCCACCGATAACTGGTTCTACTTCTACGTTGTGCATCCTTTCGTGGAGCTGGAGAAGAACCACCCAGAGGTTATGGACCAGAACCTCGAAACGGTCGTCCGCATTAACAACGCTGCCAAGAATGACCCGCAGGCACAGGAACTCGCTCTTGATGACGACTACCTGGACCCACTGGCCAATATTTCCACTGCTTTCGGTGCAAACCTGGGCCAGCACTTCCGTGATGCCTACGACGAGGATCGCCTGCCGAAGGTAAAGGCCCTGCTGTCCGGCAACCTTGCTCGCGGCGGCGGTCTGGTCAGCTCGACCTTCTTCGAGAAGTACGTCTACGGCTACGATCGCCCATTTGTGGTGGCGCCGGAGCGCATCGAGCGCTACTACCGCGAAGGTCAGGACGACCCGTACTCGACCACCCCGTCCTACCCGTCGGGCCACACCAACAAGGCTGCATGGACTTCAACCATGCTGGCTATGATGCTGCCGGAGGTTGCACCGCAGATTCAGGCGCGTGCGTCCGAGGCTGGTCATTCTCGCCTTGTCATGGGCGTCCACTACCCGCTGGACGTTATGGGCGGCCGCATGATGGGCAACCAGGCCGCAGCTGATCGTTGGGCAGACCCAGAGTTCCGCCCACTCATCGAAGAAGCCATGGATGAGCTGCGTACGGAGCTCGAGTACCGCTGTGGCGACACCATCGCCAACTGCGTTGCCAAGGACACTCCGTACATGAGCACCGCAGCTGCCGTTCAGCAGTACACCGAACGCATGACCTACGACTTCAAGCAGGTTGGCCCGGCTAACGAGCCAGTTGTTGTTCCGAAGCGTTACGCAGGTTTGCTGGAGACCCGCTTCCCGCAGCTGACTGAGGAACAGCGCAGCTCCGTCCTCGCTCAGACCGCAATCCCATCCGGCTACCCGCTCGATCGCACTGACGGTGAGGGCCAGCACGTTCGCATGAACCTGGCTCGCGCTCTGGCCGCCAACGTTGTTGTCAACGCCGACGGCAGCGTCACTGTCACCAACTAAAACGTCAACTACAAGCGCAGGGCCGCGTCAAGACGGTCCAGGGCCTCACCGAGGATTTCCGGGGAGGTCGCAAAGTTAAGCCGCACATGCCCAACCCCGCCTTCGCCGAATGCGAAGCCGGGGTTGAGTGCTATTTTGGCGTTTTCAACCAGCCACGCAGCTGGGTCCTCACTGTCAACACCAGGCACGTCACCCAAGTCCAACCACGCCAAAAATGATGCTTGCGGTGGGGTAAAGCGAGCCTGTGGCGCAAAAGTGGACAAACGTGTTCGCAGAGTCTCACGGTTGGTGCGCAGGACATCGACAAAATTGTCCAGCCAGGGCACGCCATCGCGGTAGGCGGCGGTGGCCGCGACGACACCAAGAATAGAAGCGCCTTCGCGAACAATGAAGGGCAGCTCCAGCCAGGTTTTGGCATCTTCGTCGTTAAAGATGATTTGCGCACACTTGAGGCCGGCGGTATTCCAGCCCTTCGAGGTAGCAGTCACCGTGATAGTCACGGCCGCCGCGGTATCCGACACCGACGCGGTTGGAGTGTGAGTGCCATCTAGAACAACTGGGCCGTGAATCTCGTCTGAGATAACGCGCGCACCAAAGCGAGCGGCTAAATCGGTAATCTCACGCAGTTTTTCGGGGGAGTAGGTAAAGCCGAGAGGATTATTCGGGTTACACAAGATCAGGCAACCGGCACCGTCGGCGAAGGCGCGTTCGAGGGCGCCGAGATCCGGGCCGTCGGCAAGCGTGGGAATGCACACTGTCTCGCGTCCCAGCGCGGGACCTACCTGGAAAAACGGCATGTAGGCGGGAGTGGGGACGACAATTGCGGAATCGGGGCGGGTGAAGCGTTCAACCGCGAGTGTGACACCGCGGACGACGTCAGCGACGGCAAAGATATTGTCGGGGTTCGGGCGCCATCCGTAGCGTTGTGCAGAAAAGTCCGCGGTTGCGGTCGTAAGCGCGGTGATGTCCTGCGAGAGGTATCCGAATTGTTCGCGCTGACACGCCTCGTCGATTGCGGCACTGACGGCAGGGCAGGTTGTGGCATCGGATTCGGCGATCCACAGTGGCAGCACGTCCGGTGAATATGCGGTCCATTTGACTGTCCTGCGGGAGCGGAGTTCATCGAGGGAGGGGAAAGTGACAGCGTTATTTACACTCATAGTTTCCGTGTATACAGAAAAAGCGGGAAGTCCGAAGACCCCTGCTTTAACCAGTAGCTACGGCCGCATCAGAAGCAGCCGCGGCAATGGCCAGCGCTAGGCCAGCCCCAGTGCCTCCTGAGCAGCTGGCAGGGCAGCTTCGCGATCAGCCTTGACCAGCCCCAGACGTGTGCGGCGATCGAGAATATCGTCGACGCTGAGAGCTCCCTCGTGCGTCACATGCCAGGCGAACTCGGCGCGGGTGACATCGAGACCCTCCGCTACCGGGTCGAGCGGTCGGTCGAGCGGACAGGATTCGATGACCTCGAAGGATTCGGCACCGTAGCGGTTAAACAGCGGCATCGGGATACGGCCGGCAGCGGCAGCGGTGCGAGCGCGGTCGAGCTCCTCTGGCTCGGAGCCCAGCACAGGGATGGTGCGGGTGGAGCACGGAGCAAGCGAAACACCGAGCTTTTCCGCAACCTTGTCCACGGTTTGCTCCGCCATTAGACGGTACTCGGTGAGCTTGCCCCCAGTAATGGAAATCAGGCCGTTCGGGGCCTCCAACAAGGCGTGCTCGCGGGAGAGGTCAGCGGTGTGTGCCTCGCCGGCGTCGATGAGCGGACGCAGGCCGGCGAAAGCACCGATGACATCGTCACGAGTGAGCGGAACCTCGAGTGCCTGGTTGATGACATCGAGCAGAAAAACGATGTCATCCTCCGGCACTTCCGGCTCGTCCGGAATCGGGCCCGGTGCATCCTCATCGGTCAGGCCAATGTAGACGCGGTTGTGCTCTGCGGGAAGGACAAAACAGAAACGGTTGGTGTGACCAGGAACCGGTACCGTCAGAGAGCCGGTAGGGTTGCCTAGCTTCGCGGCGTCAAGAACCAGATGCGTGCCGCGAGATGGGCGAATCTTGATGTTCGTCGCTAGGTTTGCGGCCCACACACCAGTGGCATTGACCACAGCGTGAGCCGGCAGCTCGAAGGAATCGCCAGTGAGCTCGTCGCTTAGTGTGGCGCTCGTTCCAGAGGCAGTCTCGCAGCGGACCCGGGTCAGAATAGTTGCACCGTAGCTAGCGGCGGTTCGAGCGATAGCGGTGACCAAGCGTGCGTCGTCACGCAGCTGACCGTCGTAGTTGACGTAGCCGAATTTCACGTCGCGCTTACGGACGGTCGGCGAAAGCTGGCTGACTCGGCGGGAACTGACAGTGCGGGACAATGGCAGGGTAGTGGCGGAGGTACCAGCGATAATGCGCAGAAAGTCACCGGCCAAAAAGCCTAAACGCGGCAAAACCCTGGTCAACGGTGCAAAGTTATCCATCACCGGTACAACCTGCGGCAGGTTACGCACTAGGTGCGGAGCGGTGACGTCGAGCAGCGCACCACGTTCAATAGCTGAGCGGCGAGCGATACCGACATTGCCGCTGGCAAGGTAGCGCAAGCCCCCGTGGGCGAGCTTCGATGACCAACGAGAGGTGCCGAAAGCTAGGTCCTTCGATTCGACGAGAACGGTCGTCAAACCCCTCGACGCCGCATCTAAAGCGATGCCGACACCAGTAATACCGGCGCCGATGACCAGCAGATCTGGGATGTCGCCCTTAACGGTCTCTTCGCGTAGACGATTCAAGTCCGCTTGCCGACGAGCCTTGTTCAAAACCGCAGCTGAGCGATCGCGCTGAGGAGCGTGCGTGGCAGTCATAGTCTTTCTTCCTCGACTTTCCCGAAGACGGTAATAGTGATGAAACTATCTGGCGTAAGTGATGAAGTTGTGGAGTGCGTAGTGAGTGTGAACTATTTCGGGCGTACCCCATTGCAAGGCGCTTAGAAATAGACTAAGTTGTTCATTATCAACGACCGGCACGGATATTGATTCAAGAAATCTTTCTTAGTTGCGAATCATTTCCCGGGATTACAAGGAAGGAGACACCTCGATGGCTATGCACCCAGCGTCCAACCGCTCTGAGTCCATGAACCGAGCTTTCGCTGCTATTGCACCATCGCTGCAGATGTGTTGCTGCTGTCTCCAGTCCGTGCCACCCCAGACAGGTCGTAACTAGAAAAGCACGCTTAGGTATTTAAAACGCCACGCTGTTTGCGGTCGCACGGACGAAATCGCACCGATTGAGCCGACCATCCCACTATCCGGGCATCTTCGCTTGGGATCCCAGGAAGAAGCGACAGCGACAATGACCGCAGCACTTGAATCTTTTACCCTTGACGATTACGTTTCACTGTTTATTTATGACGGCCCAACGTCGCCGGAAATCTACGCCAGCGAACTGGTCAGTCTAGCTCGCTAGCCGAAGCCGGCGGCAACAGGGTTAAATCATGTTGCCGTCGTAACGCTCTTCCAAGGAGCGCGGACCGGTAGCCAACTTGCCCGGGTTGAGGATGCCAGCAGGGTCGAGTTCGTCCTTAATTGCACGCATGACCTTGGCGAACAACTCGGTGTTCTCCTCGTAGTACTGCGGGCTGTGATCCTGGCCAATGCCATGGTGGTGCGTGATGGTGCCGCCAAAGTTCATCATGGCCTCCGACGCCGCGGTCTTGATGTCCATCCACTGCTGGAGAATCTCGCCCTCGGTCTCGCGGAAGAAGTACGTGAAGTACAGCGAGCAGCCGGATTCGTACATGTGCGAGATGTGGCAGAAGACGTACACCGGGGTGCCGTGCTTCTCGCCAGCGGCTTCCATTGCGGAGGCGATTTCGCGGCGCAGTGTAGCGGCGTTATCCCAGGTGGTGGCGGTCTCCAGGGTGTCGACGCCGACGCGGCGAGTCATCATGACATCGCGCAGGTACGGCGAGGAGAAGCGGTGGTTAACCCAAGCCATGCCCGGGATGGAGCCCATGCGGACGCACTTCTTGGCCAGCAGGCGAGCGGCCAGGCGCTCACGGGTGACGCGGGCGCCGACCGGATCCGTCTGCGCAAAGCCAAAAATCACCATGCACGGGGTGTCGATGCCACGCAGCTTCAGGTACTTTGTGACCTTCTCGGACATGCTGGCGGAGCCCAGCTGAGTGAGGCCGAACAGCGTCTCCTTCTCGTCGGAGATGCGTGCTAGGTGCGGGATATTGCCGCTCTGCTCCAGTTTGCGCAGCTCCTCGGCGGCTTCCTCAAAGGAGTTGAAGAAGTAGGTGTCGAAGAGCATCTCCTTTTGTGGACGCTGATTCAGGGCAATCGTCACATGCGTGATGATGCCCAGGGTGCCCTCCGAACCCAGGAAAAGCTCACGCGGGTTCGGGCCGGATGCCGACGACGGCATGTCGCGGAATTCCATGGTGCCGGCTGGCGTGACGACGCGCATGCCAATCACGTTGCGGTCGATACGACCGTAACCAGAGGATTCTTGGCCTGCCGAGCGGCAGGAAACCCAACCGCCGACAGTGGAGTACTCGAAGGACTGCGGGAAGTGACCAGCGGTGAAGCCGGCCTTGGACAGCTCCTTTTCCAGGTCGGGGCCGAAAACGCCGGTCTGGGCGGTGACAGTGCCAGCGACTTTGTCGATGTCGATGATCTTGTTAAAGGCGGTCATGGACACTGCGATGGCCTTACCCATGCCTCCGTCAACAGCCTCCACGCCGCCGACGACCGAGGTGCCACCACCGAAGGGGACGACTGCAATCTTGCGCTCAGCGCATACCTTGAACAGGTCTTCGATGTGCTTTTCAGTTTTCGGTAGCACTACAGCATCTGGGGCGACATCGAGCTTGGCTGCGCGAAGGCGAACCAGGTCGGGGTAGGAGCGTCCGACCGCGTGCTTGACGCGGGTGTCGTGGTCGGTGGCGACGGCATCCGCGCCGACAACAGCGCCCAGGGCTTCGATATCCTCGGCGCTGAGGCGACTATTGGGGATGGTGACGTCGGCGATGTTGCGCGGCGGGTTGTTTGCGTCCAACGACATACCGATTTCGCGTTGCAGTAGCTTCTCGCTGGCCGTGGTGATTGGCTTGTCGTTGCCGTCAACACCCCAGCCCCACCAGCGCATGCGGTACGGAATCGTGAGCTTGTTAGACATCCTGAGCTTCTCCTTGGGCATCGGTGCTGCGAGTCTGAACTGCGGAATTATATGTAACTTGCGCGGAAGCACATCTTTACATCTTTTATTATAGCGGTATTACGTTACGTTTTCTCAAAAAATGTCAATCAATCTTGGTAAGCTTTAGTTAGATGCATTAACGCACTCCCATAAAGGCCAGTATTGACCGGTCAAAAGCCCACGTAAAAGTAGGTATTTCTTCGATGAACGCTAACGACAAGAATCTCAACTACCCGCTGGGAACAACTGAGATTCGTACCCTTGCTCTGGTCACTAACCCCCACGCGGGTCATGGCGCCTCGCAGATTGCGTCCGCCCGGGCGAGCCGGGTGTTCGCGGATCGCGGCATCGATGTCATCGCTCTCCAAGGTGCTAACCCCGACGACGCCCGCAAGCTCATTCGTGAGGTCATCGCCGACGGCCGAATTGATGCCCTGGCAGTCTGTGGTGGCGACGGCATGATTAACCTCGCACTGCAGGAGCAGGCACAGACCGGCATCCCCCTCGGTATTATCCCGGCCGGTACCGGAAACGACCACGGTCGCGAATACAATCTGCCGCGTGGCAATGCTCGCGATGCCGCTCACGTTATCGCCGATGGCTTCTGGACGACCACTGACCTCGGCCGCATCACCAATGAGGCGGGGGAGCAGCGCTGGTTCGGCACTATCATGTGTGCCGGCTTCGACTCGATTGTCTCCGACCGCGTCAATCAGATGACCTGGCCGCATGGCCGCAACCGCTACAACCTGGCTATCGTCCGCGAGTTCTTGGCTTTCCACTCGCTGCCATTCCGCATCACGCTGGATGACGATCGGGTTCTCGAAGATCCAATCACGCTGGCCGCCTTCGGTAACACCCGTTCTTATGGCGGTGGTATGAAGATTTGCCCGTCCGCAGACCACTCCGACGGACTGATGGACATCACTGTCATCGGCAAGGCCGGGCGCATTAAGGCCGCCCTGGCCTTCAAGTCCGTGTTCGACGGCACCGTTGAAAAAATCGGGGAGGTCAGCACCTACCGCGCCAAGAAGGCTTACGTGGAATACATCGGCCCGCCACGCCAGATGAACGCCTACGCTGACGGCGACCTCATGTTCCCGATGCCGGTCACCGTCGAAATTGTTCCGGGCGCTGGCCGCTACATCGTTCCCCGTCCGTAAAAGGGCGCAGGGGTGCCCGTCGTCAAGCGTTTCCTGCATGCTTGACGACGGCGCGTTACCCCTTGATGCCGTACTTCTTCAGGCGCAGACGATCCGCCGCCGAGGCCGAAGCCGTCAGGCGTAGCAACTCGGCGTAGATACCGTCAGTCTGCGCCAATTCTGCGGGTGCGCCCACCTCGTCGACGTGACCGTCACGCAGCGTCACGATGGTGTCCACATCGGAAATTGTGGACAGGCGGTGGGCGATGATAACCGTTGTGCGTCCCTCCATCAGCTTGTCCAAGCCTCGCTGAACTTCGCGTTCGGCCTTGGTGTCCAGCGCCGAAGTGGCTTCGTCCAGGATGAGCAGGGGAGCATCCTTCAAAATAGCGCGCGCGATGGCGATGCGCTGCTTCTGGCCACCCGAGAGCTTCAGACCTCGCTCGCCGATAGTGGTGTCGTAGCCTTCGGCGAAGCTGCGGATGAAGTCGTCGGCGTTGGCCTTCTTCGCGGCGGCAATGATTTCTTCGTCGGTGGCATTGGGTTTGCCGTAGGCGATGTTTTCCCGAATCGTGCCGGAGAACAGTGACGAGTCCTGGAACACGACGGCAGAGCCGGCGCGCAGAGTGGAACCGGAAACTTCGGAGACATCCGACCCCAGAACGCTCAAGCGGCCTGCGGTCGGGGCGTAGAAGCCGAGCAGCAAGTTGACGATGGTGGACTTGCCGCCACCGGACTCGCCGACCAGGGCGATTTTCTGGCCTGAATATGCCTGGAAGCTGACATTGGAGAGCACCGTCTTGTCCTCTTCGTAGGCAAAATCCACTGCGTCGAAGTCGACAATGGGAGCGCCAATTGCCTCCTGTTCGGCTGCGCGTTCCAGGGAGGAACGGTGGGCGCTGTCGACGGACTCTGCGTCTGCGGTGGAACCAACGGACGCGGAGTCGAAGTCGCCGTTATTCGCGGTCGCTGCACTGAGCAGCTCCGGCTGCGTGCGGGTCTCTGGAGTAAGCTCCATGACCTTGAAGTAATCGCGCGAACCGGCGACTGCGCGCTGGGCAGCGTCGACCAGGAAGCTCATCATGGTCACTGGTTGGCGCGCCATGTTAATCAGCTGAATGAGCATGACCATGGTGCCGATGGAGAATTCTCCCGACAGCGTACGCAGGAAAAGCAGCAGGTAGATGCCTGCGAAGATGATATTCAAAATGCCCCCGCGAAGAGCATCCATGCGGTGCCACCACGTTGACTGATCGCGGGTCAGGGAGATGGTGCGGCGGAAGCGGGAACCAAAGAAAGCGATTTCGCGCAGTTCCGCAGTGAAGGAGCGGACAACCTTGACTTGGCCGATGACCTCGGCAAAACGGCCACCGGCGATATCGATTTGTTCGTTCTTTTTCGCTTCAATCTTCTGCCAGCGCTTCGAGGTCAGCGCGGTCAGCAGGGTGTAGACCGGGAAAACGATAATCAATAGCACCGCCAGGGGCCAGTAGTGCCAGGCAGTGATGCCCAGTACCGCGCCGACGGTCAACAGCATCGGGAAGAAGTTGTTGGAAAACGCCTGGAGGAACTGCGTGATATTGCTAATCGAGCGTTCCAGGCGGGCGATAATTGTGCCGGTGACCTGACTGTCGAAATAGCGTTGCGGCAGCGACAGCAGCTTTGCATAGTAGCGGGTCGACAGAATCTCGCGCATGCGTGCAGTCATCACATCGCCCAGGTAACCACCGATGTTATGCACGATGGTTTGCGTCAGATCTGCGATTAGCAGCCCGATGACCAGCCAGATTACCGTGCGAGTGGTATCGGACATCGCCGCCTGGCTCAAGGCTTCACCGCTGGACACCGCGCCGACGATGGCGTCGGTGGCATCGCGGATGAGGAAGGGGCTAATCAACGACGCGGCGGCGGTGGCCAGCGAACAGATGATGACCCCGATATAGAAAGGCCAGAGCACTCGTGTAGTGGACAGGATTCTGCTGAGCAGACGCACGAAAGACCTCTATCTTGCGGGAGGATCACTCCCGCTATGAAATTACTGCGACAAAAGCCCTATCCTAACAGCGAGTGCACAGCACCAAGCGGCAGCGGCAGCCAGTTGGGGCGGTTCTGCGCTTCGTAAAGGCACTCGTAGATGGCCTTATCCAGTACAAAGGCCTCCAGTAGGGTCGGGTCACTGGCATCGCCATAACCCTCCAAGAAGGCATCGATATTGCGGCGAGCCCACTGCTCAACACGCTCGGTAGCCGCCTCGGTGTCTTCACGTCCGGTCAGCAGCGGGTAGTGAGCGGCGTAATCGAAGGAGCGAATCATGCCGGCGATATCGCGTAGGCGGTGATCCGGCAGACGACGCTCCTCCCACGGGCGCGACGGCTCGCCCTCGAAGTCAATCAAGCGCCAAGAGCTCGGCGTGCGCAATACCTGCCCCAAGTGCAGATCACCGTGGATTCGCTGGACGACGGCGCCACCTTCCGGAACCGCAGCCTCTGCGCGATCGAAGATAGCCTGAGCCTTATCCTTGACCTCAGCAATTTGTGGCACCACACCAGCGACGAAGTCCAGGCGAGCTCGCAGTGGGGCTACCAGCTCCGCACCGGTCAGACGCTTCTTTACCGCGACAGCGGCAGCGAGGCTGCTGTGTACCGAGGCCACTGCTTCGCCGAGCGCACGCGCTTCGGATGTAAAGTCGGTGCCCAAATCTTCCAGCGGGGTCTGACTGTCGCGGATGGCATCGCGCACTGCGCCAAGAGCCAGCTCCCAGCCATCGACCGAGTTCGGTGCGAATTCCTGCAGCATGGCGGTGGTGTAGGCGTCTTCGCCAATGGTGGTCTCTACCCAGGAGTAGAGCTCAGGGACGAACTTGCAATCTGCCTGGGCGAGTGCGGCCAGCAGCTCCACATCGGCATTAGTGCCGGGGTAGAGGCGACGGAAGAACTTGCACATCACGCGGTCGTCGAAAATGACCGAGGTATTCGACTGTTCGACTCCCATGGGGCGGCCGGATTCCGGACGGAGCTGTTCAGAGCCCGGCACACGTCGCAGTTCCATGCGGCCGAGCTTGCCTTCGTCGGAAAGCTTCTGGCCGAGTGCTGTGATGGCATCCGAATCAATCAGAGCGTCGTAGCCGACGATGCCCTCCGCGCGAACCAGCAGGGACTGCTCGTGGCCATCGGGGACGTCCTCCGCCCAAGCGATGGGCAGCTGATAGGTCGGTGCAGAATGTGCGGTGTGCACCCTCACCAATGCGATATCGACATCGGGACTGTCGGGATTGTCGCGCAGTACGGGGTCAAGCGCGAGGATCTCGACGTGGTCGATGTCAGAGACCTTGTCAGCGAAAAAGCGCATCTTGACCAGTGTGTCTGCCAGCTCTTCGGCAATGAATTCGGCGGTGGGAATAGTCATTTTAGTTCGTTCGCCTTTCGGGACTTAAAAGATCACTCTTTATTATCGGCGTTTGTGACGGCATCGGCGGCGGCATCGGCGGCGGTGCCTGAGTGCTCGCGTGATGACGTCACCGGCGCGTCCGATATCGCCTGCGCAACCGGGATTGTCGGTGCCGACATCGAGGCGCTCGATTCGAGGTTTGTCTCAGGTGGAAGCTGGATTTCGAACCAGTAGAAACCGTGGCCAGGAAGCGTGATCTGGTAGGAATCGGTGCCAATTGTGGGGAAGGGAACCGAACCCGTGAGCTCTACCGGGGTGGCACCGGCGAACTCGGACAGATCCAGTGAGACGGCCGCGGGGTAAGAGGACAGGTTGTTGACGCACAGCAGCACTTCGTCGCCGTATGTGCGCAGATAGGTCAGAACAGAGGCGGTATCGCTATTCAGCTCGCGGAAATCACCGAGGCCAAAAGCCTCATAGCGCTTGCGGACCTGAATCAGTCGACGCACCCAATTCAACAGCGAATTGGAGTAGCTCGCTTGGTTCTCGACATTGACCGCCTGGTAACCGTAGGTCGCATCCTGAATGGTCGGCAGATAGAGCCGACCGGGGTCGGCCTTGGAGAACCCGGCGTTGCGGTCGGGTGACCACTGCATCGGTGTGCGCACACCATCGCGGTCACCGAGCCAAATGTTGTCGCCCATACCAATTTCGTCCCCGTAGTAGAGCACCGGCGAACCTGGCAGGGAGAGTAGCAGGGCATTGAAAAGCTCGAGCTGAGTGCGGTCATTTTGCAGCAGTGGCGCTAGACGACGGCGAATGCCGATGTTGGCCTTCATCCGCGGATCGTGCGCATACTCGGCGTACATGTAGTCGCGCTCGGCATCGGTGACCATTTCCAGCGTCAGCTCATCGTGGTTGCGCAGGAAAATGCCCCACTGAGCCGAAGACGGAATCTCCGGCGTGGACTCCAGGATCTCCGAGATGGGGAAGCGGGACTGCTTGCGCACCGCCATGAAAATGCGTGGCATGAGTGGGAAGTGGAAAGCCATGTGGCATTCGTCGCCACCGACCTCCGGGTCGCCGAAGTATTCCACCACATCGGAGGGCCACTGGTTGGCCTCCGCCAGCAGGACGCGACCCGGGTATTCCTCATCCATGACCTTGCGGCAGCGCTTCAGAAAAGCGTGGGTCTCGGGCAGATTCTCGCAGTTAGTACCTTCGCGTTCGAAGAGGTAGGGAACAGCGTCGAGGCGGAAGCCATCGATGCCGAGATCGGACCAGAAGCGCAGCACATCGAGCATCGCTTCTTGCACCGCCGGATTGTCATAGTTCAAATCCGGCTGGTGGGAGAAGAAGCGGTGCCAGTAGTACTGGCCACGCACCGGGTCATAGGTCCAGTTGGAATCCTCGGTATCGACAAAGATAATGCGTGCGCCCGAGTAAGTGTCCGGGTCATCAGTCCAGACATAAAAGCCGCCGTAGGGGCCATCCGGATCAGTGCGCGACTGCTGAAACCACTCATGGGTATCGGAGGTGTGGTTCATCACCAGGTCAGTAATAACGCGGATACCGCGCGCATGGGCCTCGTCGAGAAGCACCTTAAAATCCTCGACCGTGCCAAACTCGTCGAGCACGGCGCGGAAGTCGCGGATATCGTAACCGCCGTCGCGCAGCGGGGAGTCGTAGAAAGGCGGCAGCCAGAGGCAGTCAACGCCCAGCCATTGCAGATAATCGAGCTTCTCCGTCAGCCCTTTGAGGTCGCCGGAGCCGTTGTTGTCGGAGTCGAAGAAGGCCCGGACGAGCACCTCATAGAACACCGCGCTGCGGTACCACTCGTAATCTTCCTTGGCGATAGTCATGCATCCCAGCGTAATGACTATGCCACTAGCCTGCAGAGAGAGTTTTCCTGCGAGATCCCACAAGACCGCGCGAGACGGCCGTCCTGGGAGACCTCATTAAATAGCATTCTAAACAACCTTGTGTTCCTGAATCAGCGCGGTGAGCTGGTACGCATCATCCAACTTCAACTCCGTTGCCACCGGAGTGACCGCTCCCGGCACCATGTCGATTCGCACGTTTGCCACTCCCGCCGCTTTCTTCAGCGGAGAAATAATCAGTGTATGTCCTTGAATACGCTGCCAGGGAACGATGAACCGCGTATGCCAGAACCGGCCCTTTGTCACTAAAAGACCCCGCCGCGTGGCCTGCACCTTTTGGAATTTCCAGTCAATTGGGCTGAGCCACCATGCCGTGCGTGGAGTCTGCCAGGAGCCCAACAGGTCATCCGCGGAGGACGGTCCCGCAATCTCATTCATCAGGTAATCGACAATCGCGTCCGTCTCCGGTGCCGGTGCCACTGGCACCAGTGTGTTGTTCGACTGTGTGCTGTCCAGGCCATAGCCCGCCACCGAGACATCCGCACGGGACCATCTCCACGGACGCCACCAGAGCGGTTGCACCACTTTAAAGCCATGAATGCGATCAATGGGAATGGTCTGAGCGCGCGTCGACAACAGTCCGGCGGTAATCGCCAGACGCCTGCTTTCCGACGATACCTTCAGCGTGAAATCCCACGACTGATTTAGTACCCCGAAAAGGCCGACAGCGAAACTGCCAATCACAATCAGAGTAGTGATGGTTACTCCGCTGAGGATTTCTACGATGAGGTCGGTAAACAGCGCAGAGACAACGGCGAGGAGGATGAGAGCTATGCCGACGAAAAGACCGGGTCCAATGGCCACGGATGCAATCAGCCGTCCGACATCGACCGGGCCAAAGATGGTCTTCGCTTCGGGCATGCGAGAGGACATGTGAGCGCCGGAGTCGAGGGGCGCGGTGGAGCTGTCGCCGTCGTAAAGCGAACGTGCCAGCTCGGTGTCCAGCTTTTCTACCTCACCCAACACGTCAGCGCGGAACTGTTCGCACTGCGGGGGAGTGAGGTATTTGATTGTGAAGTGTGAATCGGAGCCGCCGGCTGTTTCAATGACAATTTCGGCGAGCCCGAAAATGCGCGCCAACAATGGTTGGTTGATATCCACCGCCTGCACGCGGTCGAGCCGTGCCGCGCGTCGAGAACGCAGTAGCCATCCGGAGCCGTAGCGAACCTCATCGTCGGTGAGCTCGTAGAACGTATACCGCCAGGACAGCCACGAGAAAAATGCAATCAGACCAATAATTATGGCGACCGCACCGGTACCGACAAGGAGACCGAGCCATGCCCAGTCGTAGAGCTGAGTCACGACCGCAACGGCCAACTGCCACTGATTCGCGACTGCGAATGCAGTCACCGCAGCGATTGTGGCAAAGCTTTTGAGCAGCGGAGATAGGGGATGAACTCTATGCCTCATTTAGAGACCCGCCATCCGGTCGTGGGCGCGCTGAGATAGACGAGCGCGCAGGGCGAGCGCTTCTTCACGTGGCAAACCGTGGACGGCTGCATCCGAGCTCGCCGATGCTGTGTTGAGCTTCAGCGTTGCCAGTCCGAATAGTCGAAGGAGAGGTCCTTCATCGATGTCGATGAACTGGATTCGTCCGTAAGGGACGACAGTGACCGAGCGCCACCAGCGTCCGGACGCAACAATGAAGTCGTTGTCCTCTTCGAGGTATCGGTGGGCACGAACTCGTCGACCGATGAGCCAGTAGATATATGCGAAGTAGAGCACGCAGGCGAGGACGCCCAACCACATCCACGGAGTCCACATCACAGCGGCGACGACGGATGCAATCGTGATAACTAGCAGGGGAGCGGCGTGCGCGACTCGCTTCACCTTAGCCAGCGCGGGGTCGACCGGCTGCAGCGCGGAATTCTCGGGGACTAATAAATCAAGCGGCTCCATAGTTGACAGTTAACCACAGAGGGTAAAGCTTGCGTCTGGCCTGGTGCTTCGGTAAGAACGGTGGCTATGGATCGCAGGAAACTCATAGCAGTACTTATCACGCTGATCACCATTTTGGTCTGCGTCGAGATTTATCGGTACATGCAGACTTTGCCAGCTTAAGTCGCTGGGCTCAGTTGTTGAGCACAACAGCACAGCGCTAACCAGCGCAAGCCTCACCCGCCTTATGCCTTATGCGCCAAAGAGCTGGCGCGGAGCCGCCCACGCATCGATGGCAATGTCCTCGACTGCCTGGGCGTCAGCGCCAGCAAAGGTGGTCACCTTGCGGTCATTGTTGTAGCGGGGCATGTGTGAGGTGCCTTCGCGGATGAACTCGACCGCCACTTGGTGGAATGGATGGTTGGGTTCCTTCATACCGAAGAAGCGTGCAATGTCGATGCAGTGCGGAGCACCACTGGTGCGGCCAGCAGGTGCATAGCCCAACCCTTCTCCCGGTTCGAACTGTGCCGCCCACACATCCAGCTCAGCCGCCACGGACCGTTCGGCGACTTTAACAGCGTATGAGCGAATCGCTGAGTCAGAAATGACATTCCCCATCGGACGTTCGGCATAGGCGGTGGCCGGAAATTCGCCGTGGCCGCGATGCCCCTTGGCGTAGCGCCGAGCCATCCACTCCCGCATGGGCAACTTGTCCATCGCCACAACCGGCGGTTCTGAGAAGAACTCTTCGCTGGTGGCAGTCACCATCGTTGGCAGTGTGGGAGCAAAGCTGTCAAAGCGAGGCCCAATTGCCGGATCCGAAGGTGAGGATGCCGACACCAATTTCTGGGCTCGAGCGACCCTGCGTTCGTCGGCACGCGAAAAGACGTCGGTGGACGGCGCACGTCCCACACCGATGCCCGCCAACGTGCGGCGGAGACGCGAGCCCGACAGCAGCGAGAAGGCCGGCGACATGGCGATGGTGCGCTGGATCTGGCCGCGAGTGCGTTCGTCGGCAGCGAGAGTGAGCGCCAGCGCCGCACCCGCCGATTGCCCCGAGATAGTGATGTTGTCGATATCGCCGCCGAAGGCAGGCGCGTTACGACGAGCCCACTGCAGCCCCAGATACAGGTCATCAATGGCCCGGTAGGTCTCTGTTTCACTGTCGCGCCAGAATCCCTCGAGGCCCTTGCGGTATCCGAGCGAAACGGTGACGATGCCTGCCTGTGCGAAGGCCGTCGCGTCCGTCCAGGGCTCGGAGGGATGCCCAAACTCGTAGCTACCACCGTGGATCCACAGCAATACGGGATAGGAAGCGTCCGCGGGCTCAGCCGGTGCGGTGACGGTGAGAACTAATTCGCGCTCGGGTTCACAGCGCCGAGTGCCTGACTGTGGCCCGTCAGCCACCGGTGCCGACGCGGCGAACGGAGCAGCATCTGCGTAATCGATATTGAAAACTTGTATTGCGTCATCGTGAATACGGCCGGTTAGCCTCCCACAGGGAGCGGAAATAGTCGTCTCTGTCATGGCGGAAAACGCCTCCTCGTCACGGTTGGTCCTGCCAGAACGGCGGGGAGCCTGTTTCAGACGGTAGGCGCACTCTGGTTTTTCGAGCACGCTACAGTTGAATTCACTATGACCAATGATGCACGAAATCCACTGTTGACACCGTCAGAATTGTTCTGCGAATTGCCAGATTTTGCGGCAATCGATGACAGCCACGTCCGCGAGGCCTTTAGCGAAGCAATGCGCAGCCATGCACGCGAGATCGACGCCATCGCCACGTCGTCGGAGGCGCCGACCTTTGTTAATACCATCGAGGCAATGGAAAAGGCGGGCCAGGATCTGGACCGCGTCGCTGCTTATTTCTTCAACGTTGCCGGCACGGACGCCACCGATGTCCGCATGGAAATTGAAGCCGAGATTGCCCCGCAGCTCACTGCACACCTGGATCAGATTCGCATGCGCAGTGACCTGTGGCAGCGCATCAATGCCATCGACAGCGTTGAGGATGCCGCCAATCCGGAAGAGGCGAAGCTGCTGCTGAAGAAAGTCCGCGAAGACTTCCAGCGCGCCGGTGCGGACCTCAGCGACGAGGACAAAGCCGAGCTCAGCCGCATCAATTCCCGTCTCTCTGAGCTCTCCACGGCTTTCGGTGAAAACCTACTGAAGGACACCGTCGCGCGCGCCGTGGAGATCTACGACCGCGAGGAACTCGCCGGGCTTTCCGACGACGCCATTGCGTCCTTCGCCGCCTACGCGAAAAAGGCCGACACCGATGCGCCGTGGCTGATTCCGCTGGACCTACCGTCAACTCCGGCACAGCTGGCTGACCTGGATAATCCGGCTACTCGCGCCAAGCTCTATGAAGCCTCACTGGGGCG
>NZ_JVPT01000008.1:0-1793 GCF_001055915.1 Corynebacterium sp. 212_CJEI
TCACGGCGGTAACACGGGTTCAAATCCCGTACGGGGTACAAAGTTACTCCCCAGTCAGTCGGCTGGGGAGTTTTTGTTTTTTAAGAATCGAGGCGACTATGACCAGGGGCGACTATGACCAGTGAACGTTTCGCACGACTGAAGCTTCTCCTAGGGGAGGAGGGGCTAGAAACGTTAGCTGAATCTACCGTCATGGTTGTCGGACTCGGAGGCGTGGGGTCGAGTTGTGCCGAAGCTCTTGCCCGAGGCGGCGTGGGCAACCTCATCTTGATCGACGGTGATGTCGTGGAGCCGAGCAATCTCAACCGTCAGGCGCTGGCTTTTGTCTCCACGATTGGCCGGGTCAAAGCCGAGGTCATGGAGGCGATGGTTGCCGATATCAACCCGGATTGTACGACCTATGCCCGCCAGATTTTTCTCACACGCGAAAACCTGGCGGAGACCTTCGAGCAGTTCCCGCGTCCGGATTACATCATCGACGCTATCGACGATGTCACCGGCAAGATTGAGATCGCGCAGTGGTGCGCGGAAAATCGTGTCCACCTCATTTCCGCTATGGGCGGCGGAAATAAGCTCGACCCAGCTCGGCTGACCTTCTCGAAAATCAATAAGACAAAGGTCTGTCCGCTGGCGAAGGTCGTCCGTCAGGTGTGTATCCGCCGACGCATTCGCGGTCTTGAGGTGCTGTACTCATCCGAAGAGCCAGTGAGAATTGCGGACAAGGGCAGCGGTACCAAGGCGGAAACCCTCGGTACCATGAGCTACATACCGCCAATCATGGGGCAGATGCTGGCCGGAAAGGTCATTCGCCGTCTGCTCGGGTTCGAGGAAACCCCGCTGGCCCCGCGCATCGGCGGTCCGGCCGACGAAAACCAGCCACCAACGGAAAAATGATGCGGCTCATCGATACCCACTTTCACTACGATTTCCTGCCACCGGCTTCGCGCGAGTGCTTCAAAGCCGATATTGCGCAGGAAGGCGTGGAGATCATCGCGCAGACAGTCCGCCCCTCCGGATTTGTCGAGCTAGAGCGCGAAAATCTCCCCATGGCCGCAGTCGGCTATCACCCGTGGTATATCGACGGCAACTACGAGCGCGAGCTTGAGATATTTCGCGAGGCCCTTCCACACACCCGTTTCGTCGGTGAGATTGGCTTGGACTTCGCGCCCCGCAGGCTTGACGACGTTCCCGCCGAGACTCAAATCCATGTCCTCACCGGCATCCTCGATGCTGTCCAAGCTTCGAGCCAGCCGCATATCCTGTCCATTCACACAGTCCGCAGCGCCGATACGGTGCTTGATCTGCTGGAACCACGCTTGGACTCCGGCAAAGGGGTAGGGCTCGGTCAGAATCTCGTGCCCATCTTTCACCGTTTCGGTGGCACCAACGATGAGCTGACCAGGCTTATCCGAGCCGGTGGCTACATCTCCGTCAATCCGCTCATGTTGCGGACCAAACGCGGACGGGCCTATGTGTCGCAGGTGCCCGTCGATAGGCTTTTGCTGGAAACTGACCTTCCGCGCGAGCCCGGAAGCGGTGATGCGGCGGAGGCGGTCTCTGCCGAGGTCATCGCCGCGTTGCGGGACACTGTCGCCGAAGTTGCGACTTTGCGAAGAATGGATGAAGCGGAGCTTAAAAACGCATTGGCAGAAAATGCGGAAACACTTGGAATTTAGTGCTTTGACCTGGTGATTTGCAGTTACTATCCACGTCTAGTGTATTGTTTAACAAGTCCGCAGCGCGCGGATGAAAGTTCTAAGCCCCGTTCGTCTAGCGGCCTAGGACGCCGCCCT
>NZ_JVPT01000009.1:0-7228 GCF_001055915.1 Corynebacterium sp. 212_CJEI
GCGAGCCTGTCGAGGCCGTCACCGAAGACGGCGCCCCAGTCGGTGAGCGGACTATCGCCCTGTGGGAACCCGGCCTGCTCCCTGATCTCCAAGGCGAGAACGGCGCACCCGTGCGCCGCCCCGCCCCAACAGAGGCCGCAGATATCATGGCCGATCTGCTTGTCGAGGGCGCCCGCACCCTGACTTTCACCCGTTCGCGGAGCAGTGCCGAGAAGGTAGCGCTCGGCGTGCGCGAGCGCCTGGAGAAGCGCCGCCGCAGCGATATCGCCGAGCGCATCGAGTCTTACCGCGCCGGCTACCTGGCCGAAGAACGCCGCGACATCGAGCGCATGCTCGATGACGGCACCCTGCTAGGTGTGGCCACCACCAATGCACTGGAGCTGGGCATTGACGTCGGTGGCCTCGACGCGGTGGTGCAGGCCGGTTTCCCAGGCACGGTCGCTTCATTCTGGCAGCAGGCCGGCCGCGCGGGCCGTCGTGGTCAGGGCGCGCTGGTGGTGTTGGTGGCTCGCGATGATCCCATGGACACTTACTTAGTCCACAACCCTTCCGCGCTGTTGGGCCGGCCAGTGGAGAAGACCGTCTTCGATCCCCGTAACCCGCATGTGGTGTGGTCACACCTCTACTGCGCGGCTGTGGAGAAACCCGTCACCACCAGCCAGCTTCAGGCGTGGGGAACCCTGCCCGTAGCCGAAGATATGGTGTCAGCGGGCTGGTTGCGCAAGCGCACCTGGGAAGGACAAGAACCCGTCTACTACCCGACCGATCGCGATGAGGGACCACGCATTGCCACTGCGCACGATGCCGTGAACGTCCGCGGTGGTGATGGCCAGGAAGTAGCCATCGTCGACCAGACCGATGGTCGACTGCTTGGCACCATCGATCTAGGCCGTGCGATGCAGCAGGTCCACGACGGTGCCGTCTACTTGCACCGCGGTGAGTCCTATCTTGTCGACCAGCTGGACTTCGACAGCCTCGTCGCCCTGGTCCACCCCGAGCAGCCGCGCTATTCCACCAGCTCGCGCATGGACACCACCATCCGCATTCTGGACGTTGACGATATGCGCCACTACCAGGACCTACAGGTCGCTTCCTGCCAGGTCGAGGTCTTTCACCAGGTCACCTCCTATCTTCGTCGCCTGGATACCGGCGAGATTCTCGACAGTGTTGAACTTGACTACCCTCCGCAACGTTTGGTCACGCGCGCCGTGGCCTACACAATGCCCGAGTCCACCCTGCGCTCCTGGGGCGTGGGCTCCGACATCGCGCCGGGGGCTCTTCACGCAGCCGAGCACGCGGCTATCGGCATGCTGCCACTGATTGCCACCTGCGACCGCTGGGACATCGGCGGTGTTTCCACGGTCATGCACGCCGATACCCAGCAGCCCACCGTTTTTGTGTACGACGGGCACCCTGGTGGTGCGGGGTTTGCCGACCGTGGCTACGAGGCCTTCGCTCAGTGGATTCGCGCAACCCGCGATGCCGTCGCCGCCTGCGAGTGCGAATCCGGCTGCCCATCGTGCATCCAGTCGCCCAAGTGCGGCAATGGCAACGATCCGCTGGACAAGGCCGGCGCAATCAAGGTGCTCAGTGGGGTGTCGCGCGCGCTTAACGACGGCCAGTAGCAGCATCCTCCACCGCTACCGGCCCTGCTCTGGACGTGGCTTTTCTCTCCTTTCGTTGGACGCTGACCTGCACGTCCTCCCCTTCAAGCTCACAGGTCACAAGGCGTGCGTGGTTAGCTTTTGCGATTGACCCCGCAGCTTTGCAGGCGTCGTCGCTCTCTTGCGCAGCCACGGCGCCGGCCACCGCGGCCAGGTCCGCTGCTACCACTGCCTGCCGCGCCTGCACCACCCTCACCCCGGCCGTAACTCCGACCAAAGTCAGAACGACGAAAGCGGCGATGAACAGTGCGGCTGCGACTGTGGTGGAACCTTCTTCTTCGCGGAGAAGGCGGGCTGTCACGTTTCTCATGACGATGCCGCTCTCTCCCGCAGTGCAACCGCGCGTGCTTCCAGCGAAAATGGCCCCGCTGAGCGCCGAATGGTCACGCGCACGGTACCGGAGGTTTCCGATATCGCGACCTGCCCATCTGCGTCGGCGCGGAGCTCGGCTGCTGTCTCCGCATCGCCCCGTGCCTCAGCCCGTGCGATGGCTCCGGCTGCGTCGGTAAGCCCTAGGTACATTGCGATGGTGACCAGCCCGGACAGAGCCGTGACCATGACCGTGACCAGCGCCGCGAGACCGAAAGCGGTTTCTACCGTCGTTTGGCCTTCGTCGCCGACGCACAGGCGATGAAGCGTAGAGCGGATGCGGCTAGACATCGGTGTTGAGCGCCCTTTCGATGATGTCGGTGAGCGCCTGGGTGATATCGCCGCCGGTCACGACGGTGTAGAGCAGGGCTCCGAAAGCGGCGGCAGCGATCGTTCCGAGAGCATATTCCACGGTTGACATGCCGTTTTCCTCAGTTGCCAGAGCGTGCAGACGCTTGTGCAAATACGAGCGCAGCTGGGACTGCGCAGCGGTCAGCGGATTGGTTGGACGGTTGGAGTTTTGAGTGGTCATGAGTGTTTCCCCCTATGTGGATGTCGAGTGACAGGTCAGTTGTGAGGTGTGATGTGCATTGACGCGCGTTGATGCGGGTTGATGCGTGTTGGATTGCGGCGCGGCAGGCGGACCACGCGCACAACCGAAGTCACAGCTGAGAGCGCAACCAGCACTGCATCCGGCGCGTGCCAGCGCGCGAGGCTGGGCGCAGAAGTGTCCACGCTTCATGACGGCATCAGTCCTGCAAACATTTCGTCGGCAAGCCCAGCGATGGTGGGCACCAAACCCAGCACCACAAACGCGGGTAGAAAGCACAACGCCAGCGGCCCGGCAATGAGGACACCAGCCTTTTCGGCGACGGCTTGCGCCGCATCGTGGGCTTGACTGCGGTACGTGGCAGCGGTGTCTTCCAATGCCTGCGCCAGAACGGTGCCGGATTCGGCTGCACGGCGCCCAGCTGTCGCCAGGGGCACGAGCGCGGGTGTGGCAGCAAGGCTTTCCCAAGTGGAGTGCGCGCCCACGGACAACCTGGCGGAGCACTGTCGAAGTGGCTCGGCCAGCTCAGGGTTTGCACCATCGGCAGCTGCTGCCATGGCCTGCGACAACGGCATACCGGAGCTCAAACAAGCGCCAATGATGTCGAGGGCCGCTGCGGCATCGAGCAGCACAGCCGGGCTGATGCGCTCACCGCCAATGACAGTTCGCACACGTTCCCGCACCTGTGCGGCAATTTGCGCCACCCGATTGGCCACCTGCCGGCGTACGCCTCCTCGCGTACGAACATCCGATTCGGCTACCAACTCGGGCAGTCGGCTGCGAACGGGATTGAACGTCGGCAAGCAGAGGTAGACGGCGATGAGAAGTGCGGCGGCAATCATTGTCCGGCCTCCGCACGATCGATGATGGCGACCGCCCATTCGATGCCCGCGCACACCAGCCCGACACCGATGACCAGCACAATTCCTCCGATACCGCGACTGAGGAACTCGAATGGGGACGCTCCGAAAGCTTGCCCCATGACCAAACCGAACACCGGCAGTGATGCCAAGATGGCGATCGTCATGCGCGGTCCCGCCAGCGCGGCAGACGTCTGTGAGCGATGCGCCTGACGAGCCTGCAGATCACCCCGCGCGCAGTCCAGCAACCCAGCCAAACTCAGACCGTGTTGCTGCGCCACCGTCCACATACGCCCAATCCGGCGCAGTTGCTCCGAAGATTCTTCGCCCTCCCACGGGTCGGCGAAGTGCGCGCGATGCGCCGCGTGCGCGAGATGATCAGCCAACACAGTCTCATCCTCTGACCTGCGCAATTCCGCTGCTGCCGCGTTGAGCGCTCGTGAAGCCGCCGCTCCTACGCGCAACTGCGCGGTCAAGGTCTCCAGCGCTACCGCAGCGCTGTCCGCTTCCCGACGTTCACAGCGCCTCTCCCCCACAGCGCGCACTACTGCCGCTGCGGTGCGGCCCAGCAACAGCCCGGCTACAACGCCTGGAATCCCGGCGAGCCACAGCAACACGAGTGCTGGGCCTGCAACGATGAGGATTGATAGTCCTGCAGTTCGATTCGCACTGCCAGTGGTTGCTGCGCTCGACACCGTGGAACCAGCACCAAGTCCAACCATGCGCTGCAACCACTTCAGCCCGCTGGACACCTCGCGGGCACGGCCTGCCAGTGCTCGCGAGCGCACCGCCGCCGAGCTGTCCGGCCAGATAGCGACTGCCGCAGCCGCTCCCCCAATGAGCATCGCCACGCTAAACTCTTCCCCCATAGCTGTTAATCTCCCCGTCTAATCCCCTGACTTTTCCTCTAGTCATTCCATCGGGTATTCCACCGGTTATTCCCCGCCGACCAGCAACTTCTGCAACGCTTCCCAACCCGGCCCAGGCCCATCCCGAGCAGTCCAGACCTCCACCACCTCCGGTGGGTTACCGCGTAGCAGCCCGATCTGTGCCAGCCGGCGAACATCAGCGCGTTCGACCACCAACACCACCTGCACCGCCGAGACCAACTGCGCATGTAGCCCGGCGCGACCAAGGCCACCGATCAACCCCAGGGCCTCAAAGCGCGCGACGACATCCCCAATCCGGTTGGCGTGAATTGTCCCCGCCCCACCGCGATGCCCCGTATTCAACGCTGCCAGCAGATCCACCACTTCGGCGCCTCGAATCTCACCGACGACAATGCGGTCGGGACGCATGCGCAGCGCCTGCTTCAGCAACTCCTGCTGCCCAATCGCACCGGCACCCTCCAGGTTGGCGGCCCTGGTCACCAGCTTCACCACATGCGGGTGCTGCGGTTGCAACTCCGGAGTGTCCTCGATACACACAATGCGCTGGTCAGGATTAACTTCTGAAAGCATCGCCGCCAATAGCGTGGTCTTTCCCGCACCCGTGCCACCGGCGACAATAAACGAAAGCTGTCCCGCCACGATTCCCCGGAGCACCGGCAGAATCTCCGGTGGAAATAGCCCGACATCGCATAGCTCCGCAAGTCCGCGACGAGCCGGACGCAGCACCCGCAGGCTAATCTGAGTGCCGGTCGCCGACGGTGGGGAAAGCACCGCATGAACTCGCACACCACAGCCGCCGACACCACCAGGAATATGGCCGTCGGCCCAGGGTTGCGCGTCGTCAAGCCTTCGTCCACACCGCGACGCGAGCCGCACCGCATACGCGCGCACCTCGCCCTCGTCCGTGAAGGAAATCTCGGCCCGCTCCAGTCCGTTGCCAGCGTCGACCCAGACCTCGCCCGGCGCGGTGACCAGCACATCGCTGACACCCGGGCGTCGCAACAGCGCATCCAACACACCCGCGCCCACTGTTTCCTCGCGAATCGTGCGTAGAATCTCCAGCACCTTCACATCGGAGACAACCCCCGAGGTCTCTGCTCGAATGATGTCGGCGACCTCGCTATGCGATGCCACCCCAGGCCGCTCCGCAAGCGCCGTCCGCACCGCCGCCAACAGCCTGACGTCATCCATCGCCACCACCGCCGACAAGGGCAAACATCGCTTCCAATCCCCGCGTCAGCTTGCCGACGGTTCCAGCGAGCCCGCCCACATCTATCTCGTGAGCTACCTTCTTGCAGTACTCAATCTCACCAACAATGGGCAGGTCGAGAGCGTATTCCACCTCTTCGACACTGATATCGCGGTGCTGCTGGTACCGAACTACAAGATTTGGGGTGAACCCCGCCTGTGCACAGATGCTCGCCAAGTGCCCAGCGGCTGCGATGGCTCGAACGGAGGTGGGCAGGACTATGACGGTGTCATCGGCAAGTGCGCCGAGAGTGGTGACGTACTCCACCTGCTTCGGGCAGTCCACGATGACCGTAATTCCGGCATGAATAAGGCAACTAATGGTGCTGGCAATGTGCCGGACATCGTCGGGCCTGTCGGTTCTGTCGGCGCTGTCGAATTTGTTGTTCGCAGAGGCGTGGTTGTAAGTCGTCTCGGGCGTGCGACTGCGAGTCCACGTCAACACTTTCAGCGCGGGCGATCGCGGGCAGGATGGCAGTGCTTCGTAGAGTGCCGCCCCGTCGAGACGGCCATCAGCAGCCGAGAAATCTTGCCACCTCAATCCCGGTTCCGTTTCCATCCCGAGCACCAGATCAATGCCTCCCGCCAGCGCGTCCGCATCCACCAAGCAGATGGGCCTTTCGCGGGAAAGAACCAATGCACTCGCTGCCGCCGCGATGGAAGCACCGGCACCGCCGACCGCAGGAACCAACATCAGGCACGTTGCCGAGGAATCGGTTGTAATTGCCGGCACGTTCGGTACGGGTTCTGTACCTGGCGCTGTAATCACGTCGGTGCTTGCAGGTGACGCTGGGTTCTGATGGTGGTTCAGGAGGCTCGAGCCGTTTTGGTGATCGGTGGGATTCGGAGCATCCGGGCGTACGTCGCCACGACCGAGCAGTTCGACAATATCGACGTTATCCGCGGGCAAACTGGCGCTGTAAACAGGCGCTAAAACCTTCGCTACCTGCACATCTTCCGCCTCAGTATCACTGCGGACCAGGAAGATCGCTCCCTCACTATGAGGCCGTCCGGTCAATCTTCGGGCTGCCGGTGCATCGACGAACACCGCTGGTGCCCGACGCCACAGGGCCGATGACACTCCCGCTCCTGTCGATACTGATGATGATGGTGATACTGATGCTGATGCTGACGGCGAAGCAAATGTTTGTGCGGCCACTGGCGCTGCAGCCACAGGTGGCACGGTCTCCTGCACACAGTCACGACCGGTAGCAGCGACTATGAGCGCAACCTCTTCACGCAGCGCCTCATCATCGACGGCGTTGACTACTGGATTTGCTGAAGCCTCGGTTCGCTGAGCCATGGACAGTTTCTTGATTGCCATGGCCATAGCGTGCACTACAGGGCGGATTCAATGATGCCCGCAAGGGGCCAAAACCTCGCTGTCTGTGGATAATTTTCAGACTGTGGATAACTGCAGAACGCCATGTCGCCTTTGCCTTATGGCTACTGCGCGGCATGACTACTGCGCGGCCTGACTACTGTGCGGCCTGACTACTGCGCGGCCTGACCAATGCAAGTTAGTGACTACGTTTATGTCAGGTGGCGTTGGGTCGATGCGAGTTAGTGACTGTGTTTATGACAAAAATGGCACGAAAAATGACTTGAAAGTGTCATAAACTCATACAGTTTCACATTTGCAGCCCG
>NZ_JVPT01000010.1:0-63597 GCF_001055915.1 Corynebacterium sp. 212_CJEI
TCTGGTGTTATCCATGATGCAATGACCGCCTGACCCTACCAGCCATTTTTCACGCCATTTTTGTCATAAACGCAGTCAGTAACTCGGCGTTCTTGCCCCCTCCCCTTCTACATCCCCAAAACGCAAAAATCCCCCGGCCTTACGACCGGGGGATTTTGTTCCTTGTGGAGCTTAGGGGAATCGAACCCCTGACCTCCTGCTTGCAAAGCAGGTGCTCTACCAATTGAGCTAAAGCCCCGTACACCGAGCAATTATACCTTGTTCGGCAGTGGGCCTAGGAGGACTTGAACCTCCGACCCCTTCGTTATCAGCGAAGTGCTCTAACCGCCTGAGCTATAGGCCCCGTGGAACGAGATATAACTTAACCCGTAACCATGACACTTCACAAATCGCCTGGTCAGAGGCCTAAATATTGAGTTAAAAAGCAGTCATTAAGTAGTCATTACGGCTACTCCATAACCAGATCACTGAAAACACCTCTGAACCAACGCGGCCCCGGGGCCACCGAACGGGGGTGACACCGGGGCCAGCGGGAGGCTAGGCAGCCTAGTCGTCGTCGGCAAGCGAAATCTTGAGACCTCCGACGAGACCGCCGCAAGCGTTGTAGATGACCGCGCCGAGGGCCATGAGCCCAATCGACAGCACCCACCACAGCGCTCCTACAGCGGCCGCCAGGCCAAGGACGAGACCCGCGCTGATGGAATCCTCCCCGCCGACCATTTCACTAATCGGAGCGAGCAATCCCATCCCGGAGAGCAAGAGGTAGAGCAGGCCAACCGCGGCAAGCCAGACGAGGAAGCCAATGAAACCAGTGGCCGCCGTAATGCGCATGGCGGACCAGGGGCTCACCTTGTCGACTACCAAGTTAGTTTCGGCCATACGCTTACTCCTTCTCCGCCTCCGAGTCACCGGACTCAGCGGCACCGGTGCTCTTGGTCGCGCCGGTGCGCTTCGGGACTACGTCCAAGGTTCCGGCCTCAGAGACCTTAGAAGCGGTCTCTTCGCCCTCATCCTCGACGTTGCGGTCGATAGCCAGCAGTTCCACGCCGTCAGCGAGGTTGACCAGGCGCACGCCCTTAGTGGCACGCGAGGTGGCGCGAATCTCGTTGACGTTGGTGCGGATGATGTCGCCGGCGGAGGTGACAGCGAAGATTTCGTCGTCGTTGTCGACCACCAGGGCACCCATCAGCGGTCCACGCTTCGGGTCGTACTTGAGCGTCAGCACGCCCATACCGCCGCGGTTCTGCGGGGTGTACTCGCTGAGCTTGGTCTTCTTGCCGAAGCCGCCGGTCGTGGCGACCAGCAGGTTGTGCTCTTCCTCGACCACGACCATGCTGAGCAGCTTGTCGTCGCCCTTGAAGCGCATGCCCTGGACACCGGCGGTGGCGCGGCCCATCGGGCGCAGCGCGTCGTCGGAAGCCGTAAAGCGGATGGCCTGGCCACGCTCAGAGACGAGCAGCAGGTCATCGTCAGCAGAGCACAGACGAGCACCGATGAGGGAGTCGCCTTCGCGCAGGTTGATGGCAATCAGGCCAGCGGAGCGAGCAGACTCGTAGTCCTCCAGGCGGGACTTCTTGACCTTGCCTTCGCTGGTGGCCAGCACCAGGTACGGGCTGTCCTGGTAGCTCTGAATCTGCAGCACCTCGGCGATGCGCTCTTCCGGCTGGAATTCCAGCAGGTTGGCGACATGCTGACCGCGGGCGGCGCGAGTGGCCTCCGGCAGTTCGTAGGCTTTGAGACGGTAGACGCGCCCCTTGTTGGTGAAGAACAGAATCCAGTCGTGCGTGGAGCAGACGAAGAAGTGGCGGACGATGTCGTCCTGCTTCAGGTCCGCGCCGCGTACGCCCTTGCCACCACGGCGCTGTGCCTTGTAGGCATCGACCTTGGTGCGCTTGGCGTAGCCCGTGGAGGTAATGGTCACGACCACGTTTTCGCGGGCGATGAGGTCCTCTTCGGTGACGTCGCCCTCAGCGGCCACGATCTGGGTACGACGGTCATCGCCGTACTTCTCCACGACCTCGCCCAGCTCTTCCTTAACGATGGCGCGCTGACGCTCCGGCTTGGCCAGGATGTCCTTCAGGTCGGCGATCTCGAGCTCGATCTCAGCCAACTCGTCAATAATCTTCTGGCGCTCCAGAGCAGCCAGGCGACGCAGCTGCATCGCCAAAATGGCGTCAGCCTGAATCTCGTCGATGTCGAGCAGACCCATCAAGCCCGTGCGCGCGGTATCGACCGTGGCAGACCGGCGAATCAGGGCGATGACCTCGTCCAACATATCCAGGGCCTTGACCAGACCACGCAGGATATGGGCACGCTTTTCCTTCTCGTCCAGGCGGAACTGGGTCCGTCGGACAATGACCTCAATCTGGTGGGCGACGTACAGCGTCACCATCTGGTCAATGCGCAGCGTACGCGGCACACCGTCGACGATGGCGAGCATGTTCGCACCGAAGCTGGTCTGCAGCTGGGAGTGCTTGTACAGGTTGTTCAGCACCACACGCGGCACGGCGTCGCGCTTGAGCTTGACGACGATGCGCATGCCCCACTTCAGATCGGATTCGTCATCAATGGAGGCAATGCCCTGTAGACGACCATCCTTGACCTGATCTGCGATGTTGGCAATCATGCGGTCCGGGTTGACCTGGTATGGCAGCTCAGTGATGACAATCGACTGACGAGTGCCCTCCTGCTCAATCGAGGTCACACCGCGCATGCGAATCGAGCCACGGCCGGTGGTGTAGGCCTCCTTGATGCCCTTGTCGCCGACAATCTGGGCGGCAGTTGGGAAATCCGGGCCCTTGATGCGTTCCATGACCGCATCCAGCGTGGTCTTTTCATCCGCATCCGGGTTGTCCAGGCACCAGTTGATGGCATCCGCGACCTCACGCAGGTTGTGCGGCGGGATGTTGGTGGCCATACCGACGGCAATACCGCCGGAGCCGTTCATCAACAGCTGCGGGACACGCGACGGCAGAATAACAGGCTCTGTCGTACGACCGTCATAGTTCGGTTGGAAATCGACGGTGTTTTCGCGAATGTCGCGCACCATTTCCATGGCCAACGGCGTCAGACGGGCCTCCGTGTAACGCATAGCTGCGGGGCCGTCGTCACCGCGGGAGCCGAAGTTACCCTGACCGTCGACAAGCGGATAGCGCATGGACCACGGCTGCGCCATGCGCACCATGGTGTCGTAAATAGCGCTGTCGCCGTGCGGGTGGTAGTTACCCATCGTGTCCGAAACCGGCTTTGCGGACTTCACATAACCGCGCTCCGGGCGGTAGCCGTTGTCGAACATGGCGTAGAGAATGCGGCGGTGCACCGGCTTGAGACCATCACGAATCTCCGGCAGCGCACGGCCCACAATCACGCTCATGGCGTAGTCGATATAGCTCGACTGCATCTCTTCATTGATGTCGATCGGGCGAACCTGGTGGCCCAATACTCCACTTCCGAAGGATGAGCCGTCGTTGTTGTTATCGTCGCTCAATGACTGCTTCCTTTACTTAAAAGAGGTTCGCATCCATTCTACAGGGCTTTAGAGCCCGCTTTACGACGCCGTGTGCAACTTTTCGATACCATTGTGGTATCAAATCTGGGTTTTAGGCCTAGTAGAGACGAATAAGACGGCACAAGCTAGGCAGCAAGGAGCAAATGCGATGGCGATGACCTTGAGACTCACGAAAGAACAGGACACCGCTCTGGCGCTGCTGGCGCACATGGAGGGCGTGTCTAAACACGAGGCCGCCATTCGCGCCATCGAATCCGCCGCAGCGAGAGCCCTTCAGCAAGGTCAGGCTCGGGAAATTACGGCAAGCGTAATTGATACTGACATGGCGCTGCTGCGAAAGTTGAGCTCCCCAAGGCCCCGCGGAGTACAAGAATGAGCGCGCCCCAGATTCAGCCTCTCAGCGAGGCCGCTATCCTGGCGGCTACCGATGAACTGGTGGCCACAGTGCCGGAATTGGCCGACGCTACACTTGCGAGGCCGTGGACAATCAGCGCTATTGTCGCCGCCAGCTCAGGAGTCATTGCTGGTCACCGTAGCTTTCCCGCGATTTCTGCGGCAGCGCAGGCGGTCGCTTACGCAACGTTTCACGTGAAACCACTAAGTTTTGGCAACACCGCACTGGGCGCACTACTTGCACACATACTCCTCACCACCAACGGCGAAGAGCTGTCATTCGCAGAGACGTGGGATCTGGTCAAAGGCGGCACTTAGCCGGGGACAGGGCCTAGTCACTCTTTCGGGTAAACGGGCTGGTCGGAATGCGATTGCCGGACTCCAGCCGGCCCGTGTAATACGCCGTGGCCTCACCTTCAGCCAGCTCAACCTCGTACCAACCATCACGGACATAATCAGCCGTCCGGTCCTGCCCGCCAACTAGAACACGTCCCGCCGCGTGCTCCAAAGTGACCTCCGGCAACTCTTTCGCCGTCTTGCTGAATACACGCAGGAAGCGGTCCGGGCCGCACACGGTAAGTTCGCGCTCCAGGAGTCCAATTCGCAGCTCTAACGTACCGAGCACCGTGTGATGCTCCACCTTATTGCCACTGTAAACAGCGAAAACAGCCTCACGGGAACCGTCATTGACCAGCACAAGATTGCCGCCTTTGAGGTAGGCGTGCAGCCGGTACGGTGTCGGCAGCGCGGTCGCCTGCTCGGACTCCTGCACAGGATAGTCACCGGCCGGCTCCGCCTCCCAGCGCTTCACAAACTCCGGCGCTGGTCCCGGCTGCTCTGGAAGCTGCATTCCCGTAGACGCCGAGAAGTCCAGTGTGGATACCAAATCACCACATACCCGACGACGCCAATCAGTGATATTTCCGCAGCTCACGCCGGTGACTTGCTCCAGGAAACGGATCACCGAAGTGTGATCGAAGACCTCTGAGGACACCAAACCACCCACCGACCACGGTGAAATGACAGTCATCGGGACACGGAACCCGAGCCCCTTCGGCTTGCCCAGGTACCACTCCCCCGGCTCATTCTTCGGCGGCAGCGGCGGCACCACATGGTCGAAGTAACCATCAAACTCGTCAAAGTTAATCAGGAAGACGGTCTTGGCCCACACCTCCGGGTTGGAGGCCAACGCATCCAACAGGCGGTAAGTGATATTCGCCGACTGAATCGGCGAGGACGCTCCCGGGTGCTCGCTTTCCGCGGCCGAAGGCACAATCCAGGACACCTTTGGCAGCTCCCCAGATTCAACATCCCGTCGGAAAGCGTCGGTTAGCGTGCCCGGCTGGCGGCGGTGCAGCGCGCGATCATAGAGATCCCGTTCCGCCTCAGGCAGCTTCTCCACAGCGGCATTCAGGCGGTCGACCATCTGCTGCTGCTCTGCAGTTGGCGGCGTGCCATCACCCAGTTCCAGCAGCTTCTCGTGGAAGCCCGTCATGTCGCGACCAGGCAGCCCGGCCTCACGAATGACCTTGCGGCCAATATTTCGAAACGCGGCGAAGAAATCCAGGTTGTTGTCCGTGTAGTTATCCCACTCCTGGTAGACGCGCCATGGCACCCCAGCCGCCGAGAGATCCTCGGCATACGTGCGCCACCTGTACCCCGGGTGCGTCGGCTCGTACGCCGCATTGCCAACCGCTCCAGTCCCCCACGGTTCCTTTCGGGTATCACCCGAAAACAGGTAGTTGCGGTTCGGGCTTGTCGACGTAGGCATTGAAGAAAAGTAGCCATCACAGATAGTGAATGTCTCTGCGAGTGCGAATTGGAACGCGATGTCCTGACGGTCATAGCAGGCCATCGTGCCTTTGCCCTTAGCCTCGATCCAGCCGTTACAGCGGCCGCCGTTTAGTGCAACCTGCCCGTCTTCCCAACCGTGCGGCAAACTTGCAATGTACTCCACCGAGAGATCACCGCGATTAGCGGCGTTGCGAATCAGGTATGGACTGACCCCACTCTGGTTGAAAACGCCCGGCAAAGCGGAATTGTCGTTGTACCCCCGCACACCTCGGAGAGTGCCGAAGTAGTGATCAAAAGAGCGGTTTTCCTGCATCAACACGACAACGTGCTCAACCTGGTCGAGGGAGCCAGCCGGTCGGGGCTGCGCGAGTGCATGGCGCAATGATGGCGGCAGCAGCGTGCTCGCAGCGGTGACAGCACCGACTCCTGCGGCGGTCTGCAGGAAGTGCCGACGGGAAAATTCAGATATATTTTTAGGTGAAGTTGCCATAGGCATCTACGTTAAGAAGCGCAGATTACCAGCTGGAAAATTGCGGTTTAAATTTCCTCAATAAACTGCTCTAGACGGTCAACCACAGCCTGTGGCTCACGCGCCCAGCGATTGTGGCCCAGCCGCTGCTCAATGAACTCGTACTTTGCCGAATTCGGCAGCATCCGTGCCAGCGCCTGTGCGGAAGCCTCCGGGCAGTCACGGTCACCACCACAGTTCAGCAGCAGCGCCGGGGTGGTCACCTTCGGCATCTCAGCGGCGTAGTCGATATCCGCACCGCGCGGTCGCAGAAGACCCGTGCGCGAGAACCGCGCCCACTCCACCACATGGTTACGAGCCTGGCGGCCATAGCCGGCCAAATCAAGCCTGCCCGCTGGCCAATAGCCCAGGATCTGGGACACCACCTGCATAAACGGTGCACCGTAGCGAAGCCGCTTGTACTCGTTGCCAGTAAAACAGTTGTAGTGCGGAGTACCGGAGCCGACCATCACTACGCCGGCCACGTCCGCTTCCGGTCGGGCCAGATACAGCGAGGCAATCTGACCGCCCATGGAATGACACAGCAAGTAGACGGGTAGCTTCTCCCCTGTGCTCTCCCCTGCCGCGAGGTGATCAAACTCCTTGCGAGCCCGCGCCACGGCCAGCGGGTAATCCACCGATGCGAGATCCTGGTAGCCCCAATTGTGACGGCGGGTGGCCACCGCAGTCTGGTTACCCTGGCCGCGCAACTCCGAGGTCAGGACGCAAAAACCTCGACGCTGTAACTCTTGGGCAATCGGCCGGTAGTAGCGAGCACCCATGCCAAAGCCCGGCCAAATAACGACAATGCCCCGAGGCGAACCTTCGGGAAACCGAAGCGCCATCGGGGTCACGGAGCCATCTGGCAAAGTCTCCTGCACAATACGTGGCTCGACTGGCGGTTCCCCGTTGACCATGCTTCCCCGAGTATCTTCCATTTCATAAACATTAATGGCTGAACTGAGGTTTTGTCAGGGGAACCGACAAGGCGAAAACTAAAACCAGGTACCGGCTTAAACGTCGAGGAAGCGAACGTCCTTCGCATTACGGGTGATGAACGAACGTCGTGAAGCGACGTCATCGCCCATCAGAATGGTGAACAGTTCATCGGCCTTCTGCGCGTCTTCGAGGGCGACCTTACGCAGCACGCGGTGATCCGGATCCATGGTGGTATCCCACAGCTCAGCGGCGTTCATCTCACCGAGACCCTTGTAACGCTGAACACCATCGTCCTTGTTGATCTTGCGGTTGGCAGCCAGCCCCTCTTCCAGCAGCTGATCGCGCTCAGCATCGGAGTAGGCGTAGCCCGGCTCACCCTTGGCCCACTTGAGCTTGTACAGCGGCGGCTGGGCGAGGTAGACGTGCCCTTCATCAATCAGCGGACGCATCAGACGGAACAGCAGCGTCAGTAGCAGCGTGGCAATGTGCTGACCATCGACGTCGGCGTCGGCCATCAGCACAATCTTGTGGTAGCGCAGCTTCTCGATGTCGAATTCGTCGTGAATACCGGTGCCCAGCGCCGTAATAATGGCCTGGACCTCGTTATTCTTCAGAGTCTTATCCAGGCGCGCCTTCTCGACGTTCAAGATCTTACCGCGCAGCGGCAAAATGGCCTGGAACAGCGAGTTTCGGCCTGCCTTTGCAGAACCACCTGCGGAGTCACCCTCCACGATGAACAGCTCGGACTGCTTCGGATCCTTCGAACGGCAGTCCGCCAACTTACCCGGAAGACCGCCAAGATCGGTCGCGGACTTACGACGTACCAGGTCACGGGCCTTACGAGCCGCCTGACGGGCATGCGCCGAAGCAATGGCCTTGTTAACAATGGCCTTGGCCTCAGCCGGATTGGCCTCCAGCCAGTGACCGATGTGCTCATTAGTCATGCGCTGGACGAAGGAACGCACCTCGGTGTTACCCAGCTTCGTCTTCGTCTGGCCCTCGAACTGCGGATCGGCGACCTTCACCGAAATCACGGCAGCGAGACCTTCACGGCAGTCCTCGCCGGAGAGGTTGTTTTCCTTCTCCTTCAACAGGCGGTGCTCACGCGCATAGCGGTTCATCAGCGATGTCAACGCAGAACGGAAGCCCTCTTCGTGCGTGCCACCCTCAATGGTGTTAATGGTGTTGGCGAAGGTGTGCACCGACTCGGAGTAACCCGAGTTCCACTGCATGGCAATCTCGACCTCATGGCCGTCACCTGCAGCATCGAAGGAAATGATGGTCGGGTGGATGATGTTCTTCGACTTGTTCAGAGTCTCGACATAGTCCCGCAGACCATTCGGGTAGTGGAAGACCTTGCGGCGCTCCTTCGGCTTGGTGGTCTTCTCTGCCTTCTCCTTCTGCTCCTCAACCGCATCCTTGGCGATTTCAGCGGATTCGGTCTCCGCCTGCTCCGCCAGAGCCTCAGCCTCGAGCTCCTCCTCGGAGACACGCTTGTCCACCAACGTGATGGTCAGGCCCTTGTTCAAAAACGCCATCTCGCGCAGGCGGCGAGAAATGGTGTCGAACTTGAAATCGGTGGTCTCAAAAATCTCCGGATCCGGCCAGAAACGCTGCGTGGTACCCGAACCACGAGTCTTCTTACCTCGGATAATTTCTTCCGGAACAGCCTGGTCGAAGTTCTGGTACCAGGTATAGCCATCGCGGATGACCTCGGTTTCCATGCGCGTCGACAGCGCGTTAACCACCGAAATACCCACACCGTGCAGACCACCGGAGACAGCGTAGGACTCGGAGTCAAACTTGCCGCCGGCGTGCAGCTGAGTCATAACCACCTGCACCGTCGGCATACCCGACGGGTGCATTTCGACAGGAATACCACGGCCGTTATCGCGGACCTGAACGCCGCCGTCTTCCAGCAGAGTGACCTCAACATCGGTGGCGTAACCCGCCATCGCCTCGTCGACGGAGTTGTCTACAACCTCCCACACCAGGTGGTGCAAACCACGCTCACCAGTCGAGCCAATGTACATACCCGGCCGCTTACGCACGGCCTCGAGGCCCTCGAGGATGGTAATCGATGAGGCGTCATATTGATGTTCGGTAGCAGCCACGGTTCGGCGCGTCTCCTATTCTTGGTTCTCTCCCCGCGCAACATTCGTCAGCGCGCGAAAAATAGGCCGGCGGTCAAGCGCTATCAGCGCCAGCCAGAACCACCTAGGACTACTAGATAGGTCTGGCTAGTTTGGAAGTCGATAACGTCTCAAGAACCGCCTGCCGGTATTCTCCTGCCCATCTTACCCCAACGTAGTCCCCTACTGTGGATATAGCCGATGCGCTCAAAGGACCAAATTTCGCAGTTTTACGCATACCGACGGCTAATCGTAGACCGTTTACCGACCTTTACCCGTAAGTATCACGCGGTCCTCGGCCCTCGATGTGCAATTTGCCCTTGCGCCAATTCGGCGCTTTTGGCCCCAGCACCTTAATTTCCTCAACCACCCCATCGCCGACGCGTTCCGCAATCGACTTCAAAACCTGTCGCTGCGCTAGCCGCAGCTGTGTTGCCCATGCTGTCGATTGGCACTCGACCACCAAAGTGCCGTCCTTGAACTCCTTCACCTGGGAGTGTTCCGCAACAACCTTGCCGACCATCGAATCCCACTCCGTCATAATCACACCGTGGGCAATGTGGATCTGCCAGCCGCGATCAACTACTGCCTTATTCAGCACCGCACCAATCGGCGCAGGTCGACGGTCATATTTCCGGTACAGCCGAATCCCCGCCTCCTTCAATAGGCTCGGCGAAATCACCGTACCGGCACGATCTCGCACCACTGCTTGCGCTGCCCGCTGCTTATCGACGTCCGCAACAATCCCCTCCGCGGCCTTCACAGGCACACGGCTATCGAGGCCAGACCACGAGCCCTTCTTCTTCGGTGGCCGCTGGAGATTCGGTAACTTGTGACCGCCCTCCTTAGCGGCATCGCGCATGCGGAAGAAAGCGTCGCTAATCAGGTCCTTTTCTTCTTCCGGTGAGTTATCCGGCTCCATGTTCTCGACCATACCCGTCACTCTTCCGCGACTGGGTTTTCATCCAGCAGTGAGATTCGCCCCTGCTCAGTCTGCGCCACCGTCACCGTGTGATGAGTGACAGAAGAATCCTCGACCAGTGCCTGAGGCAACTCCTCCCCCACCGCCGAGGTGATCAACACCTGCTCAGCCTGCTGCGCGATTTCCATGAGAGCTTCCCGACGATGCCGGTCGAGCTCCGCAAACACGTCGTCAAGCACCAAGATCGGGTCGGGCCCATCGGCACGGAGCAAAAAGTACGCGCCGAGACGCAGCGCGAGTGCAAAAGACCAGGTCTCGCCGTGGCTAGCGAAGCCCTTGGCGGGGTCATTGCCGAGAATGAGGTTGAGATCATCGCGATGCGGACCAACGAGACAGGAACCGCGCTCAATCTCCGCGGTGCGGCGCTCCGCCATCTTCGTCAGCAGCAGTGCCTCGAGCAGCTCCGGTTCGCTGGGCAATGGCCCGCCATCCAGACTGTCGACCTTCGGCGCATAGGCAATCGTGGCTGGGCGCGAGTGCGGGGCAAGCGTGGCATAGGCCTCGCTGACATGCTCGGAAAGCTCGGCGATCAAATCCATGCGCGCAGCCATTAAAGCCGCTCCCACCTGCGCCAATTGCGCATCCCAGGTATCCAGCGTGCTCAGTGCGGCCTGCCCCTCCGAGGAAGAATAGCCACGGCGCAGCGTCGAGCCCGCCGACTTCAGCAGCGCATTCTTCTGACGCAAAATCTTGTCATATTGAATGCGGATACCGGCGGACAGTGGCCGTCGTAAAGCGAGCAAATCATCGATGTATCGGCGACGGGAAGCGGGCTCGCCCTTGACCAGCGTGAGATCCTCGGGCGAGAAAAAGACCGACTTAACGATCCCCAGCAGCTCCCGCGGAGACTTCAGCCGCGTGCGATTGATCTGCGCCTGATTCGCGCGATGCGGATTGATGAGCAGATGCGCCGTCAGCTCGCGGCCATCATTGACCGCCGTCGCCGAAATGCGTGCCGACGGGGTCCCCGAACGAACCAGCGGAGCATCCGTAGACACTCGATGCGAGCCGAGCGTGGAGAGATATCCAACGGCCTCGACAATATTGGTCTTGCCGTAGCCATTTTGCCCGGTAAATACGGTAATTCCAGGCGTGAACTCGACTTCCAACTCCGGCCAGGAGCGGAAGTCCCGCAAGGACAAATACCGAATGTGCATAGCCGCAAACTAGCCCGGCAGGCGCACAGGCATCAGCAGGTAAGTGAAGTCGGTCTCCGGCGTTGGGTAGAAGCCGTCCTCACCGAGCTCCGGGATAGCTTCCGGCTCTGGAATGAGAATCGCGGGACGCGACGGCTGCGTAAAGCCCAGCAGAACGCGGTGGGAGCGAACAGCGCTGAGCCCCTCGAGCAGGTACTGCGGGTTGAAGGCGATCAGAAGTGGTTCCCCATAGAAGTTGCAGGCCACAGTCTCTTCTGCGTGACCGACCTCGTCGCCATGAGCGGAAAGGACAACCTGGCCATCGGAGAAGTCCATGCGAATCTGCGCACCGTGATCCGCCATCAGGGACACACGACGGATGGCATCCTGCAGCTGGTCAACACGAGCAACAGCCATGGAGGAATGCTGCTTCGGCAGCAGCGGACGGAACTTCGGGAACTCGGCGTCCAGCAGTCGCGTGGTAGTGCGACGAGGATCGGCGAGGATAGCCAGCAGACCTTCGGAGCCGACCTCACGATCATCAGATCCGTCGCCGAATGCCAAGGTCACTGGCTCGCTGGAAGTGGTATCGAGAGTGCGGGCAGTCTCCGCGAAGGTCTTTGCCGGGATGAGCAGCTTGGTCTCCCCCTCCGGGATCTGCTCCCACTCGAAACTGCGAACCGCCAGGCGGAAACGGTCGGTGGCAGCGAGAGTGACCTCGTTACCTTCGGTTTCCATCCGGATGCCGGTCAGCATCGGCAGCGACTCATCCTTGCCGGCAGCGATAGCGACCTGACCAATAGCCTCAGCCAACAGAGCGGCATCGACAGTGCCGGTAGCAGCCGGAGCTTCTGGTAGCTGCGGGTAATCCTCCAAGGTCAGACTTGGCAGTTCGAAGCGGGAAGAACCACAGCGAACGATGACCTTCGTGCCATCAAAGTGCATCTCTACCTGCTTATTCGGCAGCTTAGAGACAATGTCAGAAACCAACTTTCCATTGACGGCGAAGCGACCGGGCTCATCGACCTCTGCGCTAATACGAATCTGAGTCGAGACCTCGTAGTCATAGCCAGCGAGCTGCAGACCATTGTCATCCGCGAGAAAAATCATGCCACGCAGAATCGGCTGAGTCGGGCGTGCAGGCAGGTTACGAGCAACCCAGCTCACCGCACCCGCGAGATCGTCCTTAGCCGCGCGAATACGGACTTCGGTCTGCTCCATCGTTCCTCCACCGGTATTGGATGTCTGTTATTAGCCGTCTTTTGTGTTGTCAGCACGCTATGTCAGCGCACATGACTGGAGTTACAAAGATTCCATCGTACAACTCTACTGCAGACTGCCAAAGACCTCACTGGGATTCTTGTAGTCCGTCTAGTGCTTGATCGTAGTTCTTACTCGTTCTTGGCATTTATGAAGTTGTGCGCCAGAGGTTGTTTGCCCGAGGTTGTGCGCAGGCCCCCTTTTATCTAGAAGTTTCTAGAGATTTTTAAAGTCGGGAGTAGTAATAGGGGGTGTGCACATTGTGAAATTACATGATTCCCGCTGGTCTTCACTGGTTTCGAGCTGTGGATAACCAGTGCGTCTAACTGTGGATAACTTGGGGTGTCTGTGGATAGTGTTCGGGCTTCATCTTTCATCCACAAAATTTACGAGTTGTCCACAGCTCTGTGCACGGAAAAACCGCAGTTAATAACAAGAATTCCGCACGCCGAGCCCAAGGTTTTTAAGCCGTGCCGCGAGCTCGGTCACGAATGCGTGTAGTCAGGTCGTTGACCTGGTCCTTTGAGGGCTTTTTCTCCTGAATTTCCTTAACAATCTTGCGTTCAGCGTGCAAAACCGTCGAATGGTCACGATTTCCGAACTCCCGGCCAATCGACGGCAACGAAAGTTCGGTGAAGGATCTCGTCAGGTACATCGCGATCTGGCGTGCATGAGCGACCGGGCGAGTCTTACCCGGGCCCACCAAATCCGCAACCGTTAAGTCGAAGTACTCAGCCGTGGTGGAGATGATGATCTCCGGGGTAATCTGCACCTCGATTTCGTCGGCACCGAGGATCTCCTGCGCAAACTTCAAGGTCACAGGCTCATGAATCATGGATGCGTGAGCACTAATCTGCAGGAGACGCCCCTCGAGCTCACGAATAGAAGACGAGGTGTTCTCCGCGATGTACTGGAGTACATCATGCGGAACGACCAAATCAGACAGCTGTGCCTTCTTCGACAGAATTGCGATTCGCGTCTCCAAGTCCGGGTATTGCAGATCCGGATTGAGCCCCCACTGGAAGCGGGTACGAAGGCGATCCTCCAGGGTCTTAAGCTCGCGTGGTGGGCGGTCCGACGACAGCACAATTTGGTGATTGGACTGGTGCAGGGCATTGAACGTATGGAAGAACTCTTCCTGTGTACCTTCCTTGCCCTCCAAGAACTGGATGTCATCGATGATGAGCATGTCCAAATCGCGGTAGCGACGCTTGAAGGATTCCTGGGCGTCGTCACGCACGGAATTAATGAAGTCGTTGGTGAACTCTTCCGAGGAAACGTAACGAACCCGCAGGTTAGGGTACAAATGCTTGGCGTAGTGACCAATGCCGTGGAGCAGGTGCGTCTTGCCAAGACCCGAACCGCCGGAGATAAACAGCGGGTTGTAGGTGCGCCCCGGAGACTCCGCAACAGCGACGGCGGCTGCAGCGGCGAACTTATTCTGCGGACCAATAACGAAGGTCTCGAAGGTGTAGTTCGGGTTGAGGGTGGGCTCCTCGAAAGGCATGCTCATCTCGGTTGGAGTGCCGTGGCTCTCGGAGCGGAAAGGACTTGTGACCTGGCGCTGATCAGCAATAGTCATTGGATTCTCGGCAGATGAGTGCGAAAGCCCCTGGGCCATCGAATCTACGGCGTCCATCGATCGGCGTTGTGACTGGGCACTCTGCTGATTATGGACATTCGGCTGGTGCGTCTGCGACACCTGTGGCGTCTGCGTCGATCCCTGGTGCTGCTCGTGGAGATTGAAGTCGTTCGTATCTGCACTGGGGAACGGGTAGTTGCGGCCAGATTGCTGCTGGTGCTGCTGGTTTGGCTGTTGACGCTGAGCCTGCTGCGGACGCGAAGCTGCAGATGGCATCTGCCCCGAGTGCTGTGCAGATGGTTGAGTGGTCTCTGCTGCCTGGCTATCTTCAGCGTCGTCAGCAGGATCGGCAACGGTGATGACTGTTTCCAACTCCTCGCCGGTCAGCGAAGCTAAGACGGCCTCGATAATGCCTTTGAGCTCTTCTTTTACCAGCGCCTGCACCACTGGCGATTGAGTGCTGAGCAGGAAAAAACCTGGAAAGTCACCAGTGTGCGTCACTGACCGCAGCAGTGCCTTGTGTGGCGGGCGTAGTGGTGCAATGCCCAACTCCGGCACACCTTCTGGTGAAGTCAGGATAGAAACGACCTGCTCCCAGAGTCCACCTGGCAATTCTGGTTGTTCGCTCACTGTGTGAATGTCCTTTTACATGTTTACGTTCATCAAATTTATCGAGGCGACCTGTTTTTGTGGAGTGTTTTTGGCATGGCGAGAGCGCCATATCTGCCCATTTGGGGGCTATTTCTTGTAATTCGCCCTGTGGGGTGTTTCTACACAAGGTGCTATACGCCCCGAGCAGGACTTCCACATGTTTGTCCACACCTGTGGATAAACCTTGTCGCTAATTGACTAACAGTTTATCCACAGTTTGCCCACAATGAAAAATAGCCCCCTAGTCTGCGTTTACCTAGGTAAACACGTTATTTCCCCTGCTCGCTGTGATTCATGGTGTGGAAGTTATCCACAGCTAATGGGATAAACACCCTGTGGATTGCAGTGCATAGGTCAGTATTTCCACAGGTCAACATCGGTACCGTCGGAAAACTTGGAAAATGATTCTCCAGGTAAATCCGGCGTGTTGATTTGAATTTCTCGCCCGATTCGACGTAACCTATCTGGGTGTTTCATATCCATTGAGATATGAGTCCGAGCTTGTGCTTGGACCCGACAGAACGCATGTAGCTTTCAATCTGTCGGTAAGTAATTTTTCCGTGCATCACGGGAATGCGTCAGACGCATCGCTGCCTCGCACTCGAAGCGAGGAGTTTACTGCGGTGTGTTCAGCGTGGACTCGTGGTCGTTTGAGTTTCAAGGAGTGTCAACCGTGTCGAAGCGGACGTTCCAGCCGAATAACCGCCGTCGTGCACGCGTGCACGGCTTCCGTACCCGTATGCGTACCCGTTCCGGTCGCGCCGTTGTGGCAGCACGCCGCAGCAAGGGCCGTGCCCGCCTGTCCGCTTAAGCAAGAGGACACCGATTTCGGTGCTCCCTCAGAGCAATAAGCTGCGTTCTTCGCGTGACTTCACGGTCACCGTACGACGTGGACGCCGAATCGGACGCAAGACCTTGGTCTTGCATATTCGTGACACCGCCGCTTCTGGCGGTGAAGATAAGACCGATACGCAGATTGCCAGGTTTGGTGGTCCGCGTGTCGGTCTTGTCGTATCTAAAGCTGTGGGCAACGCCGTGACTCGTCACGCTGTATCCCGCAGGCTCCGCCATGTTATGGCCGCGGCCGCGCAGAATCTTCCGTCCACCATGGACATTGTCGTTCGCGCGCTGCCTGCATCTGCCACAGCCACCAGCCAGGAGCTGTCCCACGATGTGCAATCGGCACTCGCCACATACGAACGTCGGCGCTAATTCGCTTGACGACGGCCCCCTCGCTCAGACCCCCGGCGCACGTGTGGCTGAGAGGGCGATTCTCTTCTACCGCCGTCGTATCTCTAATCTGAAGCCCACGAGCACATGTCGTTTTGAACCGACGTGCTCCGCATATGGTCTTGAGGCTGTGCGCCGTTTCGGAGCTATTCGTGGCCTGTGGCTGACTTTCTTGCGCATCTTCCGTTGCGCACCCTGGCATCCGGGTGGCTGGGATCCAGTTCCTGCCACATTCCCCGGCCTGGGTTCGTGGTTGAGGCGAATGCACAGGTAACCTCTAGTAATGCTTAGCCTTTGACGGGGCTTTGTAGACGAAGGCGCGAGTGCGCTGTCCCCTAAAGAACGGAGTGATCTTAGACCGTGCTCAATTTCGTGTATGTGCCGATTTCGGCCATCCTGTGGTTCTGGCATAAGGCCTCAGGTTTCCTATTCGATCCCTCCTCGGGTATCTCCTGGGTGCTGGCCATTATTTTGCTTGTGGTCACCATCCGTATCCTCCTGTTTAAGCCGATGCTGAACCAGCAGCGTTCTGCCATCAAGATGCAGCAGCTCGCTCCTGAGATGCAGGCCATCAAGGAGAAGTACAAGAACGATCAGCAGGCTCAGGCTCTTGCTATGCGCCAGCTACAGAAGGAAATGGGTGTCAACCCGCTCGGCGGCTGTTTGCCGATTCTGGTTCAGATGCCTGTGTTCATTGGCCTTTTCCACGTGCTGCGTTCGTTCAACCGAACGGGTACGACGGGCAATGCGCTTCGCATGTCGGTGGAGCAGAACTGGAATACGCCTAACTACGTCTTCGGTGTAGATGAGGTGCGGTCCTTCCTGCTGGCTCGTGTGCTCAATGCTCCACTGTCCAGTTCGGTTGGTATGGGCGAGGATCAATACGCAGCCTTTACTGTGCCTGGTACGCCTGCGGACTTCACCCGCATGGACATCATGATCGTTGCCATTCCGCTGATTGTTATTGCGGCACTTGCAACGCACTTCAACGCTCGCATGTCTGTTGACCGCACGCGTGCCCGCCAGGAAGCCGGTCTGGTGAAGCGCCAGGAAGGCGTTATGGGTCAGCAGATGGACATGATGAACAAGATGATGCTTTGGTTCTTCCCGATCATGATTCTTGTTACCGGTGCTTTCTGGCACATCGGTCTTCTTGTCTACATGGTGACTAACAACGTCTGGACCTACTTCCAGCAGCGCTACATCTTCGGCAAGCTGGATGAGGAAGAGAAGGAAGCTGTCGCAGCTAAGAAGGCTGCCAAGCGCGAGGCACAGGAGAAGCTCGCTCCGAAGGTTGGCCAGAAGCCAATCAATCCGAAGAAGGGTGGCAAGCGTCAGGCAGCGCAGAATGCGCAGCAGGCGCAGTCCGGTCAGGCCTCTGCAGCGAACAAGGCTTCTAGCCATCTTCCGGATGGTAATTCGGGGAAGGGACAGCAGGGCCCAGCCTCGAAGCCAGCGCCAGGACAGAAACCCGCAAATCGGAAGAACCGGAAGCGGAAAAAGAAATAGCTGAAGTGGAATCGCCCTTCGTCTACATAAGTTAATTAATCGAAACGCCCCGCAGTTGATGCGGGGCGTTTTTGCTTGCCTTCGTGCTCTATCGAGCAAACAACGTCACTGTTATTACAGGCATGTAATTTTCTCCGGGGCCTGGAGTTTGGCATCCAACTTTGATCAATGTTTCACGTGAAACATCGCTGTTGCACTGTCGTACACTAGGGGTAATGAAAAGCTCGACGGGTGACGGCACAGCTGCCCCATTGGAAAGGTTAGTGGAACTGTTGAGTAACTCCGCGAAAGACGTCGATAATCAAGAAGCCTCCGCAGGTTTGGTCGATGCGGATCTGCGTTCGGTGATAGATACCGTGTTTGGAGGGAATGCCGATCGAGCATACCGCTACCACTCATGGTTGGCTGAGGAGGCTACAGTCCGAGGTTTGATTGGGCCACGTGAAACTCCAAAGCTGTGGGATCGGCACATTATCAATTCTGCGGTAGTTGGAGAAGCGATAGGCAAAGGGCTTGTAGTTGCGGACATTGGTTCGGGGGCAGGCTTGCCCGGGATTCCGCTTGCTCTTGCACGACCAGATTTGAAGGTGGTTCTTGTAGAACCATTGCTGCGCCGTACGACTTTCTTGAACGAAGTTGTGGAAGATCTCGAGCTGGACAATGTGACCGTGGTTCGCGGCCGCGCTGAGGAGAAAGTGGTTCGCGCTGAGGTTGGCCAAGTAGATGTCGTCACTTCTCGCGCTGTTGCCCCTCTTGGGAAATTGGCGGGCTGGTCGCTTCCTTTAGTTAAATCCGGAGGCGCGATGGTTGCACTGAAGGGTGGAACTGCGCAAGAGGAGATTGATCGGGACGCAAAGCTTATTGCCAAGGCGAAGGGAACTAATCCCCGCGTTGTAGAGGTTGGCGGTTCCGTGTTGGGAACTTCGACGTACGCCGTGATTATTCAGAAGAAGTAGGTTGTAAGTCCCCCTCCCCTACTCCACTGCCGGTTCGCTTGTGTTTTGGTTTCGACATTGAGGCGCGTAGTGCCGTCGGGCTAGAGTGGGATAAGTATCGCGGTATGGCAAAGTCCTACCGGCCAAGGTGGATGTTTCACGTGAAACATTTCCACAATCGTCGGCGTCTAACGCTTGTTGGGGCTTGATGATTACGCTTTTGCAGATAGTTACTAAGTTTTTATTCGCACTCCAGTGGCCATGATTGGTGATTGCTGTGCTTGTAAGGGGAATAGTTAATGAGCCGGAAGTCCTGGCAAGACACACCCATCGCTGCGGCAGCTCAACGGGCAGCGCAAGTTAAGGCCCCGAACCGTTTATCGCTTCCACGCCCCGAACGCCCGCGCCGTATTACTATCGCCAACCAGAAGGGTGGCGTGGGCAAGACCACTTCGGCAGTCAACATCGCGTCGGCGCTCGCGCGGCATGGTCTCAAGGTGCTAGTCATCGATAATGACCCGCAGGGAAATGCTTCTACGGCCCTGGGGATTGAGCATGTTTCCGGGACCCCGTCGACGTATGAGCTTCTAATTGGCGAACTACAGATTGACGATGTCATCCAGCGTTCCCCTGAATCTGAGAATCTCTTTTGTGTGCCAGCGACGTTGGACTTGGCGGGCTCCGAGATTGAGCTGGTCTCGCTCCTGAACCGTGAGCGCCGACTTCTCGATGCAGTGTCAGATCAGTACCTGATTGACAACGGCTTTGACTTTCTCATTATTGACTGCCCTCCTTCGCTCGGTCTGTTGACTCTGAATTCGATGACTGCCGCCAACGAGGTTTTGATTCCGATTCAGTGTGAGTTTTACGCCTTGGAGGGTGTGACTCAGCTGATGAATAACGTGCAGATGATTCGTCAGCATCTCAATCCGGAGCTACATATTTCTGCTGTGCTGCTCACTATGTTCGATGGCCGCACCAAGCTTTCGGAAGAAGTTGCCAATGAGGTTCGTAACTACTTCGGTGAGGTTGTGCTACGTAATCTCATCCCTCGATCCGTGAAGGTATCGGAGGCGCCGGGATATTCGCAGACCGTAATTTCCTACGATCCAGGGTCTCGGGGCGCAGTTGCTTATCTTGACGCCGCGAAGGAATTGGCAACGCGTGGCGACTATTCCGCAGTTCCGGGTGGAAGTGCGATTGGGCAAAAACCAGCTTCCTCCCCTACCCCGTCCAATTCCACTGAGACAAATTAAAGCCACTAGGAGTAGTTACCGATGTCGAATCAAAAAAAGGAGAACCGCAAGGGAGGGCTCGGTCGCGGTATCGCCGCGCTGATCCCAACTGCTCCGGCGGCTAACCCCTCGGTAGGTGAGAGTGCCGCGGATATTATCTTCGGTCCCCGCCGTACCCAGGGGACGAAGCAGCCTGGAAGTAGCGGAGTTGCCGACGTACTGGGGGCAGCCGCGACGGGATCCGGCACCTCGTTGACTGAAGGCAAAAACGCCGGAAAATCTGCAAAATCCGGCCAGAGCAAACCTCATACCAATGAGGCGCAGAAACGTCACAGTGACGATAAGGTTATTGGTAAGTCTAGTGATGTTTCACGTGAAACATTGCCCTCGACGACGTCGGGAGCAGCGGACCATGGCAGCGCCGAGGCTACCGATGTTGACGCTTCGGCCGCAAACGAGTTTGGCGCGACCTATCGCGAGATCAACTTGAAGCTGATCACGCCGAACCCGAAGCAGCCACGAGAGGTCTTCGATGAGGAGCCCCTAAATGAGCTCGCTCACTCTATTCGTGAGTTCGGTCTATTGCAGCCGATTATCGTACGACCAATCTCTGAGGATAGTCGTGCGGCCGCACTCGAGGCAGCGCGCAAGGAAGATCCGAACGCGCCGCAACCCGAGTTTGAAATCATCATGGGTGAACGTCGCTGGCGTGCTTCTCAGCGAGCTGGGGTCGACACGATTCCCGCCATCGTTCGCGATACTCCAAACCAGGACATGCTTCGCGATGCCCTACTAGAGAACATCCATCGCGTTCAGCTGAACCCACTCGAAGAGGCCGCTGCGTACCAGCAGCTACTCGAAGAGTTTGGTGTAACTCAGGCAGAGCTGGCGGATCGAATCGGTCGCTCGCGGCCCGTTATTACCAACATGATTCGACTCTTGCAGTTGCCGGTGGAGGTACAGCGACGAGTAGCGGTCGGTGTTCTGTCGGCTGGTCACGCACGTGCCTTGCTTGGAGTTAAGGCAGGTAAGGAAGAACAGCAGCGCCTCGCCGAGCGAATTGTTGCTGAAGGACTATCCGTCCGTGCGACCGAAGAAGCAGTGACATTACTCAATGCCGGCGAGCGACCGAAAAAGCAGCACCGTGAGCCCACTCCGCAGCCGGAGGTCCTTCACAATTGGGCTGACCGCCTGTCCAATTCTTTTGATACGAAGGTGACTGCCCAGATGGGCAAGCGTAAGGGCAAAATCGTTATCGAATTCGGCAACCTCGAGGACTTTGATCGCATCATGTCACTGATGCATCTCGACGAAGAGTAAACCCGGTTACTGTGACTGAAGTATTCATCGAGAAAATTTCGCTGGCCGACATCGAGGGAATCTATCCAGAGACGATGTTAAGCCTGTTTTGGGAACAGGGCATGGAGCATATCCGTACAGCAACTGCCCTACCCCAGTTCTCGACTGAGCCGCGCGAACCTAATTTGGACCCCAGCACGCCAGAAGAGGATGAAGCGCCTAACGGTGATTTAAAGCATTCGGACGGCCAACCCCCTACTCGGCCAGGCGGAGCTAGTGAAAGCCTCTTAAATGGCGATTTAAGCCCTGATTTAGCCGCCCAGGTGCGCTTGGAGAAGGAAGCATGGCTCAATACCGTCTACCTTTCCTGGGGACCGTGCGGATATTCGCTACGACGAAAGCCACCGGCATCACTTATCGATGGGAAACCTGAGACCGTCGGCACGCTGCTCTTTGCTCCGCCACGCTTCTGCCCGACGACATTTTCCATGCCTTCCGGACCAATATCGCCGGATGCGATTGCGCTGACGAGTCTGCATTACAACGCTTTAGAGGTTGACGATGACATGCTCCGCGTGCTCATTGTGACCGCTCTGCACAAGCTCGCGCTGCGCGGGATTTCAGCGGTAGAAGCGTTTGGTTGCAGTGGCACGGCGGATTCTATGTCGGCATTTACGCCGTCGTCGCCAACGCCTGACGACGGTACGGAGAACCTAATCGCTGATTTCGAAGCGCAACTTGAAGAAAAGCTAAATCCTAAGCCGTGTATTTCAGATTCGTTGGCGGCGATTAACCATAACGCCGGTGATTTGATTCGTACGCGAATCCTTCTTGACTCCGGGTTTCGGGTGGTGACTCCACATCCGATTCATCCGAAACTCCGTATCGAGTTGGATGCGGAATTGGACTGGGACGAAGAAATCGGCCATGCGTTGGATCTAAGTGCGAAAGAACCCTTTATGCGCTCAAAGCTGTTCAGTCTTTAGCGCTGGGTTTCATTGGTCAGCCGTGTTTAGGCTTTTTCCTCTTCAATCAGCTGCGCAAAGCTGTAAGCGCCGGTCATTGGCTGCTGCTCTTCATCGCCCAGGTACAGACGCTTTACAGCGACAACGATAGATTCGGCAATTACGTCCCGCTGATCTGGGGAAGAAAGAATTGCGACGTCATCCTCGTTGGTCAGGTAACCAACGGCGACTTCCACCGTGGGCATCCTGGTCAGACGGAGGAGATCCCAGGTACGGGCGTGCGAGCGGCAGTCTACCAGGCTCGTACGGGCAACAATCTCTCGCTGGATAAGGCCAGAGAGCTGTTCGCCCAGAATGGAGTTGGAGCCCTTCATCGAGCCAAAGTAAAAGGTCGCAATACCGCTGGCGCGGTTGTTGTGATAGTGGTCAGCCTGCAGGGAGATGAAGACGTCAGCGCCAAATGCGTTGGCCATCTCAGCGCGATCCTCGATGGACGGATTGTCGGTACGAGGACGAGACAGAATAGTCTCTGCACCTGCCGCGACAAGGCGACCCTCAATGCGAGAGGCCAAATCCCAAAGAATCTCTTCTTCAGAAATCTGACCGTAAGGGCCGTCGACCACAATGCCGGGCTCCCCTGCCCCAAGACCTGGATCAATGACAATGCGCTTTCCAGAGAGCTTCGGCCCCATCGTGCGCAGTATTTCCTTCTCGTGGAAGGCGTTTACAGAGCCACCAGTAACCCTCCTGCCCAAGTAGCTGAGCGCCCGGAGAGTAACGGGACCACAGATACCGTCGGGCTCCAGCCCGTAATTGAGCTGGTATTCACGTACAGAGGCATCGGTCTTCGGGCCAAAGTGGCCGTCTACTCGGGCATCGTGGAAGCCGAGTTCCTGCAAGGTAGCTTGGAGAACGCCTACGTCCTCACCGGTCATTTGTGACAGTGGATCGTAGGACAGTACGCGGGTGCCCAGAGTGTACGAGGCTTCTCGCAGTAGGCGCAGGGTGCTGTCGCGGATAATCCCGTCGGCATAGACACCGCGGGACTGTTGGAACGCCAGAAGAGCGTTGCGCATGTCCTCATCAAAGAGGTCATCGTCACCAGACCACTGAGGCGAGTTCTCCTCCGCGGCTGAGCCCTCCCAATTGGGCAGAAGCCCAAGACGAGCCAGGGTAGAACGTACCTCGGCTACACGAGGTGACCTATCGCCCACCTTCAGAAACTCTGGCACGAAAACTCCCTTCCGAACTCCACAATTATGTTTAGGCCGTTGTGGGTCCTCACAACACTTAATCAGTATTACTGGCCAGTGAGCTAAACGAAACTTCAGTTAAGAAATCCCGCGCACTCTCAGAGGATATGGTCAGCAATACCTCTCAAGTTGGCGGCAACCTGGTTCCTTCACGGTATTAAGGAAGACGTAAACCGCCATTTCCAGCAAGATTACCAGGTCGCAGGCGCGAATTGATTGTTACGAGGGCGCGTCGGCTAGCCCGACGGCAGAACCCCAGGACTAACTCTAAATCACAACCACAACTTCAGTCACATCATAATGGGGTGTGTCCAACGAAGGTGGCAGTAGCGAAGTGACGGGTGGGCAGTCGTAACCTCGTATCGGATAAGGAGCAACCCCAAGTTCTTTTAAAGGTGCTTTTCGATGAGCGACGTGATTTCGCCCTTCGGGCGGACTCCGCGAATCTCTTCGACCTTCTTGCCGTCCTTGAATAGGAGCAGGCTTGGGATGGACATAATCTGGAACATGCCAGCCAGTGCACGCTCCTCATCGACGTTGACCTTGGCGATGACGGCCTTGCCATCGAGCTCGGTCGCAACCTCGTCCAAAACGGGAGCAATCTTCTTACACGGGCCACACCACTCTGCCCAGAAATCAACAAGCACCGGCTTATCGGATTCGAGGACATCGGACTTAAAGGTGTTGGCGGTGACGGTTACCGGAGCCATGAAATTCTTCTCCTTAGAATGAGCTCGTTTGAGTTCTTAGTGGTTTTGTTTTGTGGTCTTGATTCTAATTTTTCAACCTAGCTTCTTCAGCCTCGCGTACGGATTTGGCGCTCAAGGCGTCAAAAATTAGGGCTTCCGGTGGTGCGAGTGAAGTACTAAATTGTTAATTAATGGTGTTCTTGAGAACGCTGCAAGTGCTCGATGAGTACGGGGCGTACCGGGCTATAACACGTCCCGCTGCACCCTGATTGAGCTACAGCTAACAACAATTGGGCTTACCGACTATCGGATATTCCCCATAGTTGGATATCTGCAATCGTAGGGCTTATCCAACAATTGCGATACCCCAACTATTAGGTGTTTATCCAGCTAGTGCGACTGCCCTGCTGTCATCTACCGAGCAACAGTTTCCAAGTAGTGCTCAGCATCCAGCGCAGCCTTGCAGCCAGAACCAGCGGCGGTAATTGCCTGCTGGTAATGCGAGTCAACAACATCGCCCGCCGCAAAGACGCCCTTGAGAGAGGTCTGGGTGCTCGGAGCGGCTACCTGAATGTAGCCATTCTCATCGCAATCCAGCTGATTGCGAACCATCTGCGAACGTGGCTCGTGGCCAATTGCTACGAACATGGCAGTCACATCCAGGACGGACTTCTCACCAGTGACGGTGTCTTCCAGCTCGAGACCGGTAACCGAACCCTTGTCCTCACCAAGAACCTGGGACACAACCTTGTTCGTCGCAAAGCGAATCTTGTCATTGTTCTGCGCGCGCTCGACCATGATCTTCGACGCACGGAACTCATCGCGGCGATGGACAATCGTCACCGAGCGGGCGAACTTGGTAAGGAAGGTTGCCTCTTCCATTGCGGAGTCACCGCCGCCGATGACGGCAATATCGTGGTCGCGGAAGAAGAAACCATCACAGGTGGCACAGGCGCTGACGCCATGACCAAGCAGCGCCTGCTCGCCCGGAGCGCCGACATAACGCGGGGCGGCACCGGTTGCCAGGATGACAGCGTGAGCCTTGTGCTCTTCTTCACCAACCCAGACAGACTTGATATCGCCGGTGAGATCCATGCGATCGACAATCTCCATGCGCAGGTCAGCGCCGAAGCGCTCTGCCTGTGCGCGCATCTGATCCATCAGCTCTGGTCCCATGATGCCCTCGGAGAAACCTGGGTAGTTCTCCACATCGGTAGTCGTCATAAGCAGACCGCCAAACTCGATGCCCTCGAACACCACAGGCTTCAGGTCGGCACGGGCTGCGTAGGTGGCAGCCGTGTAACCGGCGGGACCGGAACCGACGATGATCAGGTCGTGAACGATATCGCTCATGAAGACTCCTATAATTTTTATCTCTCACATCACATGGCGCACAGTGATGCTCAGTAGTAAGCAATTTTTCAGCTCCGGGAAAGAAGTTACCGGAACCAGCCACTTCAACCAACGTGAGGTTAGCCATCTCTATTCCCCCAGCCTCTCCCCTGCTCCGCAGTTGTTAGGTCACCTGCACTTCTTCCAATTGTCGCCGAAGCGTACGACGCGCCCGCGCCCGCCGAGACTTCAACGTCCCGCTCGGCTGCCCAATACTGCGAGAAGTCTCCTGCAGCGAATAGCCAAAGATGTCCAAGTACAACAGGGCATCCCGTTGATCCGTTGGCAGCTGCTCCAATGCGGCGGCCATAGTCACACGTAGCGGAACATCCGGGCAGGGAATCGGCTGTGAACTCATAAACGTCTCAAAATCCTCCTCCTTATCGCAGAGAGGGATCTCCCCGAAACGACCGCGGTTGTGGTCAATACACGCATTCTTCACGATGCACGTCAGCCACGTCGCCACCGTTGAACGCCCGCGAAAGCTCGCCGCCCCCGCAATTGCCCGCGCCAGCCCCTCCTGTACCCCATCCAAGGGATCGAAATCATCCCGACGATAGCGCCGCGCCATTGCTACCAACTGCGGATAATAACGCCGTGCCAACACCGCGAACGCGCGACGATCCCCCGCCAGGTGCGCCTTCAATAATTCACGATCGACCTCGTCCGCAGATGCATGCTTTTGCATACCGACGACGCCACAATCCCCCAGTCGCCGACCCATGCGGGCCTTACGGTGACTGTCCCCAATTCGATTTCTTCCCCCAAAGTTCATGGCTCCTATGCAAACACGAAACCCGCGCTCTCCGCTTGGCAAAACTGCCGTGGAGACCGCGGGCTGTGGATGAATTTCAAAACGTCCCAGTAGCTGTGGATAACTTGGGACAACTTGAACTGTTGCCGCCTACGGCAAGCTCAGAGCGTTATTCCGTACCACGCACCTGGATATCGCCAATTGCAACTGGCAGCAACGAATCCGGGGATTGCTCAGCCAGATTGCGGTCGCCGACAAGTGGGTTGTCCGAATCGGAATTCTGCGACTCAGCATCAGCATTCGTATCAGCATCAGTGTCTGAGTTGCTGTCGGCTACCGCTTCCGCAGCCGTCGGCAAGCCGGAGATCCAGACAACAAGGTTCTTCCACTCAGTGTCGCGGCTATCAATTTCGATAGTTGTCGTACCTGAGATGGCGGTTGCGCTACCGAGAACCGTTGTGTCATCCAAGTTTGTCGAGTCAGCATCGCGTAGGCCGCGAACTTCAATGTGTGCGCCCGGGGTCGCAGAGACCTTAAGCTCTCGAATGGTTGCCGGTTCATCCAGAGTGACCCGAATACCAACACCAGGTTTAAAGTCCTCTGGACGATTGCCGAACTGGCTGAGGTAAGTAGAAGTTACCCAGAAGCTTTCCTCGTCATTATCGATGGTCAGCTCAGCCATGTCCGGATTGTCCGGACCTGCTGCAGGGTTGTCGGTGTCGGCTTGCCACTCGCTAGCGTCGGCAAGCGAGAGCGTCGTGACCGGAGCCGGACCGCGTCGTACGGACTCGGAGTTAATCGGTGCGTCCGAGGAACGGTTAACCAGTCCAAAGATGCCCGCGGCGACAAGTGCACCGACAATGACTACACCGACAACGACTGCGCCGGTGCTGAATGCGCGGGTGCGATTCTTGGTGTGGTGAGCGTTTGATTGGGCTGCACCGTCGGCATCGACGGATTCGCGCGCACCGGTGTCGGGGTCGATTGCGAGAAACTCCGAAGAGTCGGGGCCGAGCGCTGCAGTGCGCAAATCCTCCGCGAGTGTGCGAGCTGGCGACTCCTTTTGGTTGAAGTTCTCCGGGCGAACCTGCTTCGCGCGGTCGATGGCAGCAGAAATATCGGAGGGGATATTTGGCAAGTTGTAGAACAGCTCGTCGATGACAGAAAGCAACGCGTTGTAGTCCGAACGTTGCGAGCTATCGGGCAAAACGACGGGGAAAGCGTCGTAGATGTGGCCGTCGCTGCTGATGCGCAATTGTCCAGGCTTGTTTGTCAGGCCAAGGCAGCGTCCAGATTCGTGGGCGTCGGCGATTGTCTCGGCAAGTGATGCTATTGCGAGTGCCAGGGCATCCGGGTGGGCGGCCTGATCGAACCGCTCAATACCGATACTGCTGGTCCAGTCGGCGACGATGAGCACCTCGGTGCGTGTCTTCGCCACACTATGAATGTGGGACATCCCGGTGCCAGCCAGGTCACGCAGCTCATTGGTCGTCGTGGCAATCTTCTGGGCGGCAACCGATGGCGAAGTGTCGTAGTACGGCAGTGCAATCGTGTCGACGAAGACGAGTGCGACATCTGAGTTGTTGGGATCGCCCATATCCATGGCGCGCCACAGGCGCAGACCTGGGTAGGTCGCGACTTCAGAACGCAGACGGAAACGACCACCTGAGACCATCTCGCCGGGTACATAGCGGGTTGGGCGAGAACCCTGCGTCGGCATCGGCGGCAGCAGCGGCGAAGCGGTGAAGCCCTCGTTTGCCAGACCCGTGGCCTCGCCGATCAGGTTCGACGGGGCAATCGAGAAAGCATCAGCGGCGAAGCCACGTTCGCGCTCCATATCCTCACGGTCGGCGACGGCATTGTCGGCTGCATGAGGCTGCGGAGCAAAGCGGCGTAGACCCGGGATGCGGCCGAGGAAGCCGCCCAGAACGCGGACCTCTTCCAATGGAGCCTGAGCGAGCACCAGGCCGGTACCGATGAGGAAGACCACGCCGGTGACGATGGTCTGCAGCAGCACGCCGAAGGAACCGAAGAAATCGAACAGCACAAGGTCGGTCAATGCGAATGCGCCCCAGGCGACGGCGACACCGACGAGCGACGCCCCCAGTGCCCACAGCACGGTGTGGATGGTCGCCTTACTGTCCAAGTGTCCGAGAGCGCGGCGCAAGAGCAAGAAGCCAATTACCGCGCCGGCGACGAAACCGAAACCGTTGGCGGCACCGAGCAACACGACGACGGTCTCATCGTCAGAAGCCAGACGAGGAGCGAAGAACGACAGAATCACCTTGACGGTGGTAATGCCGAGGATGATGAAAGTCGGGGTCCAGGCCTCTTCACGGGCGTAGAAAACACGCAAGTGCAAAAGCACAATGGCGTATGGAATAAGCGAGAACGCCGAGAAGGACAGCGTCCAACCGAGAATCTCTGCGGTTTCGCGGGGGAACTCCAGATACGCGAAAAGACCGACGGCGATGGGGCGGCCGAATGCGGTGAAGAATGCGACGATCGGCACCAGCGCAATCATGGTCAGGCGCGTACCGATGGACAGATCGCGGACCACTGCCCCATCGTTGCCATCGGCTGCATTGCGGGACAGTCGCGGCATGATGGCGGTCAGCAAGGTAACTCCGATGATGCCGTAGGGCACCTGCAACAGCAGCCAAGCCTGCTGGTAAATCGTCGGCGCTGCCTTGGAGGCAGTCGAGGCAATATTGGTGGTGATGAAGTAACCAGCCTGGGAAATTGCCACGTAGGTAATAATCGCGACACCCATGCCGGTGAACTGTTTGATGCGGTCGTCGATACCCCACAGCGGACGCAAATCAATGCCCGCGCGCTTGAGGTAGGGAATCATGATGGCTGCCTGAATGACGACACCCAGGGTGGTACCAAGACCCAAAAGCAGGATGTGCGGATCGGAGAGTGAACCGTCCGAATCCGGACTCAATTGGCCGGGCAGGAACAGATATAGCAAGAGCGTGGCAATGGCCACGACGTTGTTAGCGACAGGTGCCCACGCACCGGGTTTAAAGATTCCCTTGGTGTTTAGCACCGCCATGAGCAGCGCAAATATGCCGTAGAAGATGATTTGCGGCAATAATAAGAACGCAAAGGACGTTGCCAGCGGAACGTTGACCTTACCGGCCTCGTTAAGGCTCAATCTGGTCAACAGTGGCGCACCTATCACTGCCAGCACCGTCACCACTGCCAGCAGCGTCATAGAGACAGTCAAGAGACGTCTAATGAAGGCGGCACCGTGATCTGGATCCTCCTTCTCCGCGCGCACCAACACCGGCACCACCAGAGAAGTCAGCACCGCGCCGAGGACGATTTCCGTAATCAGGTTCGGCAGTGTGTTGGCGACGTTGAAGGCTGAAGCCACAGCCGGACCCAGCGTCGCGCCGATGAGCAGGTTTCGCAAAAAACCCGTAATGCGCGAAATCAGGGTAGCGATTGCCATCGAGCCCGTGGAGGCGACGATGTCCGAGTTCGACTGTCCCTGATTTGCGTCCGCCGTCGAGCCTGCGGAGGAATCGCTGGAAGCGGTTGCTGTCGCAGTTGCCGCCTTTGCTGGCGATGGTGATGCCGATTCCGTCATCGCGTCAGCGGCGGTATCGGCATTTGCCTTATGGCCGGATACGCGAGTTAGGTCCGGGGCCGCTTCGGCCGGCTGAGATTCAGCCGTTGGCCGCGCCGCCGGAACTGGGGCCGGTGGCGCGGGGCGACGAATGCGGCCTCGAAGTCCAGATTTATGCGCGTCTGAGTCAGTCACATGTCCTATTGTTGCTTAAAAGGGGGTCTATTTCCGAAAGTACTGAGACCGTTTTGCGGCAAAAAACCCACCAACAGTGACGATGACGAGGGTCACGATAGCCAAAACCCCAACCGAAGCGCCCGATTGCACGGAAATACTCACTGATCGAGAAATCGGCGTGCCGCCAGGTGATTCGAGCCACAGCAACAGGTTGTGGGAGTTGTCTCCACTATCCCGTGGCCGGTCTCCCTCTGGAGCATTGGTCGCCGGAGTGGATTCTGCATCATCACCCGACTTCGGAGTGAACTGAACAGTCACCGACCCCTTGGCGGGGATGGCGGCCTCATACTTCTCCTCCATCACCGAATCTCCAGCGCCGACGCGCACGAACGCGGGAACCGGCAGCGGCAGGCCATTGCGAGCCAGCACCGCAATCGGCGACAGCTGCGTTGCGCGGGTGTAGACACCGCCGGGAGCTACCAACGTCACTGAATTGCGCAGGCGTCGAGTCATAATCAGTGCCTGGTCGCTGAGTTCTTCGCTCCGCCGCTGCACGTCAGGTGACTGCAGCTGATTTCGCCGGCCGAGAGTTGTAAACGAGCGCAGCAAGTCGTGCCGCAGGGGGCGGGTGAATTCATACCGCGTCAGTGCGACATTGGGATCGTTGGACATGATTGTGGTCAGGTCCGTGATTTCGCGGGAGGCCAGTTGAGCCTTCTCCACGAGCGTCTCACTCACTGGCGCGGGATCGGCGAGCTCGTCAACTGGGGTAACCGAGCCCGCATCCAGGTCACGAGCTGCGGCGGTGATGGAGTCCATCAGCGGAGTTAGCTCAGCCAGGTTAGCGTCCACGGCTTTCCGAACCGCGGCCATGAAATCTTCAGCGTCGCTAGCGTGTGGATCCCAACCGGACGGTGGTGCTGCCACTACAGCCGCGCGAGGGGCATCCGAATCAGTCAGTGATTGGAACAGAGTGCCAATCGCTGTCTGCATCCGTGCAGCCTCGGAGTCGATTCGGAAATCGTAGCGTCCCAGCAGATTCGAATACGCCACAGTCTGGGGAGACCGTCCTGTTACAGCCAGAGAGGCTGTCAGTGCCCCAGAGAGGGCGAAGGCGCGGCTACCGTCGGCAAGCACGCCACTGTGGCCAGGCCGTAGTGTCTGACCATCGGCGGTGATAGTGGTGTTGTCCGCGACTAATACGGTGGTGTCGTGCGCGGCTTCGCGTGGAGTGGGCGAGGGAGGCATCGTCTCGCCGGTATCTACGCGGTCTTCGAATGCGCGCTCCGGAGTGGTTCCGTTCAGAGCTGTCGCCGCCGAGTACAGCGGGGCGCTTTCCGACGTTACGTATCCCTCGGCGGGCAAATAGATACCCGGCAGTGTCTGAACGTCCAAATGCTTGGCGATGGTCTGCCGACCAGCGGCGAGTGCCTCCATGGAAAGCTCTTGATCCGCCACGCGAGCTACGGCGCTGGCATCGGTGCCGCCCCACGGCAGTGACAGTGTGCACGTGTCCTGTGTGAGATCGTGCAGCCGGTTAAGCCAGTCGGCGGCATTGTCGCTGGCGGGCATATGCGTGAGATTGGTGTCATCCGCGTTTCCCCAGGAATCCCGCAGTCGTGGAGAGGACTCGACAGGACTTGGGCGGCTGGTGCCAATCCAGTAGTCACGGGTCATCCGGGAGATTGCATCGAGGGTCTCCGGGTCGATGGCGATGCATGTCGATTCCCGCAATCTCTCCCCATCGGGGCCGGCAAAGCCTTTTTCCAACGAGGTGAGCAAACCGTCGAGGCGGCCACCGCGTTCGAGAGACTCGGCCAAAGAATTGTCGGTGAGGATGAGATTCGGCGACGAGGGTGCGTCACCGGTCTCACCGCCGACCACTGGCACTGGCTGGCTGATGGGCCAAATCAGCGAAAACGGCACTGGGTCGCGGCGGGTGGGCGCATCGGAATTGTCGGTCTCATCGTTGTCGTTCTCATCACCGGCAGGCGGTTCCGGCTCATCACCTGCAGCTTGCGAATCCGTCACCGGTAGCAGTGCGCGTGTTTCCGCCAGCAGGCGGTCGATGTCATCTTCCGGTTGCCCGTTAGCGTTGATGAGCAGCGGAAACGTGCCGGCTTCCGTGATGTCGAGTCCTTCTGGGGCCGGTGCGGAGATAGGAACACTTAGCGTAACCTCACGCGTCTCGCCCGCTTTCAGCTCGATGGGGGCACTGAAGGTACCAGCCACATCAAACACCGATTCAGGCTCAGCGAGAATCGTCTGCGCATCTGCAGAGGAAGCTAGTGCGCCGGCCCGCTGTGGGCGCAGCGCAACATTGCTGATATCCGCGTTGGAGGTGTTGTGCACCTGCACCTTGATGGTCAGTGTCGAATGTAGAGCCGCGACATGCGGAGCGAAGCTGGTTATCGAAAGCCGAAGGGGTCCCTGTTCACCGACTCGATTGGTACCACTGCCCCACAACTGCTCATCTTGCGCAAAAGCTGGGGGCGCAACGGCCGTCGGCAAGCACAGTATGAGCGCTGCGGTGGCGGCCGTGACTTTACGAACAACATTCCTTGGCAACTGCAACCTGAACATGCGCAATCACCTCGGCGTCTGCCGGCCTGCTCGCTTTTCCGCGCGGGCGAGATCGGGCAGCAGATTGTGCGCGCGCCGGGCCAGTTTGCGTTCGTCAGCGTAGGCCAACCGCTCCACCAGGGTGTCTACCGGGACCCACATGACCTGAGTGACCTCGGGATCTTCGTCGTTCAAATCGCCATCGACGTAGCGCAGAAGGTGATGGTGCACGGTCTTGTGAATCCGCGTGCCATCGGAGACAAACCAGTAGTCAATCACACCGAGCTCCTCGATGACCTCGCCGCGAATGCCCGTTTCTTCCCACACCTCACGTTCGGCGGTGGAATCGAAAGCTTCGCCGGGCTCGACATGGCCCTTGGGCATTGACCACAGCAGGCGCCCGCGGCGGTCGTGCCGACCAATCAGCGCGACATAAATCCGCGACAGGTCGACCTTGCCGCCCTCGCCGACCGCCTCGGCCAGACCCGAGACGACCAGTCCGCCCGCCGAAGTCTCAATCGAGGTCTGCATCGGCGCTGCATTTTGCGCGCGCGACGAGTGCGCACGGCGATTGTTTGTGCGCTTCGTCTGTGCGTGACGACGGCGATTGTTCCTATCCTGACCGTTCTTACGGCCACCGCGGTTGTTCGACTGCTTCGAGGGTCGTGCCGACTTCGGTGATTTGGAAGATTTCTTGGCGCCACCGGAGTTTGGCTTGGCCTTTTGGGGGCCATTGGCACCGGAGCCACTACGTTTCGCAGAATTTCCGCTGGTAGTAGCGTTGCTAGTGTTGGTGGACGAGGAAACGCCACCCCTTCTGCGCGGTCGCCGACGACGTCGACGGCTCTTCGCCGCCGAGTTGTCATTGCGTACCACGTTGTTCATTCCACTTAGACTACCGGGTTTATAGGTATAAGCGGGTATTGTGTCGGTCGTGACACAATCGACTCCTTCAACGACAAATGGTGACCAGCCCGGGGGGACTACACCTCACGGTGCTACTCCGGCGACTGCTGACGCAGACCCACAGGTGCGCAGGACGGCAATGCTGGCAGTGGCGGATCAGGCGATCGCCAAGGAGTCGGAGATCCTCGATTCGCTGGCAGCCGCGTTTAGTGCAGCTGGCCATCGCCTGTACCTCGTGGGCGGTTCTGTGCGCGATGCTCTCTTAGGGCGACTGGGCGTGGATCTCGATTTCACCACCGACGCGCGCCCGGAGGTGACACGCGCAATCCTCGATGACTGGGCGGACATTGTCTGGGATACCGGCATTGAATTCGGCACACTCTCCGCGGAACGGCATGGCCGTCAGGTGGAGATCACCACCTTCCGCGCGGATACGTATGACCAGGTCAGCCGGAATCCGGAGGTCACTTTCGGTGACACGCTGGAGGGCGATCTAATCCGCCGTGATTTCCGCTGTAACGCCATCGCCGTGGAGCTCCACGGTGACGGCACCCGCACCTTCCTCGACCCGCTCGGAGGTTTCGAGGATCTTGTCGCGGGTGTGTTGGACACCCCGGGGGCGCCGGAGGTCAGTTTTGGCGACGACCCCCTGCGGATGCTGCGTGCCTGCCGCTTCGCATCCCAGCTGGGGTTCGACGTGGCACCGCGTGTGCTCAAAGCGCTGAAGGAAATGTCCAGCGAAATTGACCGCATCACGGTCGAGCGCATCTCCACCGAGCTGAACAAGCTCATCCTGGGTGCGGACCCAAGCCGAGGTATCGACCTGATGGTGGAATCGGGGTTGGCCGACCGCGTGCTGCCGGAGATCTCCGACATGCGCATGACGCAGGATGAACACCGCCAGCACAAGGATGTCTACCAACACTCTCTGCAGGTCATGCGGCAAGCTATTGACCAGGAAGAACCCGGTGAACCGGACCTCGTACTGCGCTGGGCGGCACTGCTGCACGACTGCGGCAAACCCGCTACCCGTGCCTACAACGAGCAGGGAAACGTCACCTTTTACCAGCACGAAGTTGTCGGCGCGAAGCTGGTGCGACGCCGCCTTCGGAAACTGAAGTTCCCGAAGAAGACCAACCACGAAATCTCGCAGTTGGTCTACCTGCACATGCGCTTCCACGGCTACGGCGAAGGCAAGTGGACGGACTCGGCGGTGCGACGTTATGTCAACGACGCCGGAGATCTGTTGGAACGACTCAACAAAATCGTGCGGGCCGACTGTACGACGAGAAACCGTCGTAAAGCAGCACGCCTCGCACGAGCCTGCGACAGCCTGGAAGCGCGAATCAAGGAGCTCGCCGAGCAGGAGGACCTCGCACGCGTCCGCCCCGACCTGGATGGCAACGAAATCATGGAAATTCTGGACCTGAAGCCCGGCAAAGAAGTCGGACAGGCCTGGAATTACCTGAAAGAGCTGCGATTGGAGTCCGGTCCGCTGGAGCGTGAAGATGCTATCTTGGCGCTGAAGAAATGGTGGTACGAGCAGTCCGGTGAGCAGGCTGAAAGCGAAAGTGAGAGCTAATGGCATCGATTAATCCGGAAAATCTCTACGGCGACCGGCTTTTTACCAGCCTCGAGCGCAACGACCCGGCTGCCGGTATGCTGCTGCTCGCAGCACCCGGCATGCTCTCGCCGGAGTTTTCCCGCTCGGTGATTTTCCTCATTGAGCACGATGAACACGGCACCCTTGGTGTCGATCTCACACAGCGTTCGCAGACGCCGGTGCACAATGTGCTCGAGCCTTGGGCGCCGCTGATGGCCAAGCCGCCGGTGCTCTACGTCGGGGGTCCGGTCAACCAGACACAGCCAATCTGCATTGGTGTGGTGCGAAATGGTGCCACCCTCCCAGAGGAGACCGACAGTATTACCGGTGCCCCGCTGATGGAACGCATCGCTCACAGGTTTGCGCTGGTCAACCTCGGTGCGGAGCCGGAGGGCGTACGCGACCGCATAGATGGCGCACGCATCTTCGCCGGTTACGCAGGCTGGGATCCGGGGCAGCTGGAAGACGAGCTCGAGCGCGGTGACTGGTACGTCGCCCCTGCCCTGCCCTCAGATGTACTCGCGCCTGCTGCCGCAGACATCTGGGGTGATTGCATGCGCCGTCAGCCCTGGCCGCTGCCACTGTATGGCACCTATCCCGTAGATGTACGTGACAACTAGATGAGTGAGCACATCAATACCGAAGGAATCAGCGCTGAAGGAAGTAGCGCCACAACCACAGCAACTGGCGACCGCAGCGACATAGCTGCCGGCATCCGGCAGACACTGCCCGTGGGCATGGGACTCATTCCGCTAGGGCTCGCATTCGGCCTGCTCATCGCACAAACTGGCTTTAGCTGGTGGTGGGCACCCATCTTCTCCTTCGTGGTCTACGCGGGGTCGATGGAGTTCCTCGCTGTCGGCCTGGTTATGGCGCATACGGGTCTGCTCGGCTGTGCTGTGACGTCCTTTATGGTCAACTTCCGCCACGTCTTCTATGGGCTGACGTTCCCACGCGACCGGATACAGTCTCGTCTCGGTCGCGCATACTCCACATACGCGCTTACCGACGAGTCGTATGCCATCGTCTCTGCGGCAAATGCGGACGAAAAGATGTCGGGCCACCGACTGCTGACGATTCAGATTCTCTGCCAGTTATTGTGGGTGGGCTCCGGTATTGTCGGGGCTCTAACCGGCGCAGCACTGCCCGAGGGTATCCGCGGTGCCGAGTTCGCACTGGTGGCGCTCTTTACGGTGCTGGCCATGGACGCGTTTGAGACTTCCAAGGATTGGTCACTGCCCCTGTCCGCTATCGTCTGCACGCTGGTGGGCTGGCTGATTAACCCGAACCAGATGCTGGTTATCGGACTGCTGATGTACTTCGGCCTGCTGCTGTTGCGCGTGTGGTCACCGCGGGTGGATCGGGTGATGCGCATGACGTCGGCAAGCAATCAGCGTGTAACGGAGGGAGAGCGAGCATGACCGCGATGCCCGATTCCGGCTATGTGCTTGCCGCGCTCTTTGCGATGGGTACGGTGACTCTTGCGCTGCGTGCGCTGCCGTTTGCATTCGTGCGCACTCTGAAGGGGTCTCCCCTGTTCGAGTTCCTCGGCACGACCATGCCGGTTGGAGTCATGGTGGCGTTGGTTGCCTACACCGTCTTCGGGCGGCTAGGACTCAGCGGTGAGAGTGGCGACCCCGGCGCTGCCTGGGCCGTGCCCGTAGCACTGGTGGTCACCATTGGCCTGCACTGGTGGCGGCGTAACACCGTGATTTCGATTTTTGTAGGCACGGCGCTGTATATGGTCCTCGTGAACCTTGTCGCGTGAGGTGCGCTGTGTGTGGGACGGTGCCAGCGGACCAGTGGCTAGCGGCAGTGGCTAGAACTGTGCCGGTACCTGACCAGTGAAGTCCGGTAGTCCCGGAATCTGGGGCAGCTGCGGGGATTCCGGCAGATTCAGTAGTTCGCCGAGATTCGGGCTCTCGGGCAGGTTCGGGACGCCTGGGATGTCCGGCAGGCTCGGGCTGTCGGGCAGGCCAGGCAGCGATGGAGTGCCCAGCGTGCCGTCGAAGGCATTCTGAACATCACTGGTGTGAGTTTCCTTCGTGCCGTAGGTGTTAGCAGCGACGCTGAAGTCAGGTCCAATGGATGCCGAGGCGTGAACGCTCTGGCGGTCATCGGACCAACCCCACTTTGTGCCAATAACACCCGGCAGCGTGGCGGTGCCGTAATCCTGACGGTAGCCATCCGCTGCCACAGGTGACGCGGTGCTCATAGCAACCAGCACCGGGTCAGAAGAGTTCTCACGCTTCTTGGCCTCCAAGAACTTCACAGTGTCCGCGCTGGACGTTGTTGAATTTCCCCAGTGATCTGCACCGTGGGTGTTGCTGAGGCCGTACTCACGCGCAGTGGCGTTGATGGAATCCGGGTAACGGCCATAGAGCTCACTGGCGATATTGTCATCGGAGTAGCGAATCATCTCTGTGGCCTTCGCCTTGTCCGCCTCTGTGCCATGTTTGAAGACGTAGTCCGCAATGTAGAGCTTGACAATCGAAAGCCCCGGACGAGCCTCATTTTCGTTCGCCGTACCGTAGTGCGTGCCACTTGGGGTGTGGGTAAAGCTGATCTGGGTTCGCCCCGGAGCATCAATAGTGCCCTGCGGAGTCAGTTTTGGCTGCGGAGCCGCAGCGACGTTTCCAGCTGCCAGCGGAAGGCTGGTGACAGCGATGACACCGGTAAGACCCATGCGAATCGCGCGGGAAGGCCGTGGAGTAAGACGATGACGAGCGTTCATAACAAAAAACCAATCTACACGCGCAGGTGACCGACGCGCTGCCAAGCTGGATCGTAAGCGGTATCGACGACGTGCTCTCCCTCGGTCCACGTCTCCGCAACAGCTCGCAGACCCGCCTCCGCATCAGATGCCGGGTCAATAAAGAAGTGCATCAGAGCCATGCCATCGGATTGCTCAGTTGCAACAAAAATACCCTTGTCCTCAGCGATGGCTTCAGCGGCAGCGGTATTGAACTCGGAGAGGGATTCCTTCGATTCGTCCGTCGGCAAGCCCTTGTCATCAATATTGCCGAGCATGAGCTGAATCAGCACATGCTGCGTCATAGTCGGGCTCACCAGCTGCGTAATCGGCGCGCGAGTAGCGACGACGAGTGGCTGGCCGTTGGCTTCGGCATCAATGGTGAGCCACTCCGGGCACTCTTCCGCGAGCTGCTCGACGACACCGCCCAGCTCCGGTAGCGGGATAGCACCTTCCGGCTCCTCGCCAGCGAAGGCAAAGCCGCGCAGCCATAGGCCGAAGTCCTCCTCCCCCAGAGCCAGCTGCAGCAGCGTGAAACCGAGCTGAGCTACCAAGCGCTCACCGTCCTCCAACTGAGCAATTGCCGGGAACAGCGGGTGGAATAGACGAACGTCCACTGCCCCATGACCACTGCTAACAGCCACGCGTGCGTCTGCCGGATCGACCTCGGCCGGAGCATCGGCCTCGAGCGCACCCTGTGCAACCAACGTGGCCGCGACATCCCCCAGCGACAGCTTCATCGCCGGATCCGCCTGACGGAGGTCGGTGAAAGACCACACCGCGCCGTCGTCAGGCGCGGCCTCCAGCCAACGGCGAGCGACCGGACGCAGCTCCGGATCGCCGGCAGCGCTAACAGTCAGAAGGTGGCGAGAATACGGAGCGCCAGCCTCAAACCCCCAGATGAGCCGGTCATTAATAGCGGCGATGCGGCCGCCGACCTCCTTCTGGACATCAATAATGTCCACATCGGCGGCATTCGGAGCACCATCGATACCGAGCTGGACACTAAACATCGAGTCGAGCGCATCGGCGCCAAAAGAGTTCCACCACGACCAGAACTCGTTGATTGCGGTCTCTTCTGCGGCGCGCTGTTCCGGGGAGAACGGAGCCGGATTCTCGTTAGCCATGCTGAATCTCACACTTTCGTTTGCTCGTTTAAAACCGAACCATATGTTGTGCGCCCCAGTATATGTGCCAAGCCGGATTCGCCCCTCGGGTCCATGCGCTAGACCGCGTTAAGCGGGTTGTGGCTCCGGCTCAGCTTCTGCTTCCTTGCCCCAGCGAGCGGCGTAGACCGCACAGATCATCAGCTGAATCTGGTGGAAAATCATCAGCGGCAAAATGTAGAGGCTGGCATCGGCACCAAAGATAACGGCAGCCATGGGCAGACCGGTGGCCAGGGACTTCTTCGAACCGCAGAACTGAATCGCAATGCGGTCCTTGCGGTCGAAGCCCATCTTATTTGCGATGAATCCGGACAACCGCAAAACGAATTCCACCAGCACGACCGAAAGCACACACAGGATGACAATGTCTCCTGCCGGCACCTTCGACCAGATGCCCTGCACCATGCCCTCGGAGAACGCCGCGTAAACGACCATTGCGATAGATAGGCGGTCAACGTTCTTAGTCGTCTTCGCGGCGGCAAACTTCAGGGTCCAACGGCGAGTGAGCTGGCCGATTGCGAATGGCAGCAGCAACTGCAGCGAGATATCCAAGAACACCGACGAATCCACATGAATGCCGCCGCCGGTGGCCATCAACAGCATCACCAGCACCGGTGTGACCACAATGCCCAGCAGGTTAGATGCCGAGGCACTGACGATTGCGCCGGCGACATTGCCCTTGGCGATGGAGGTGAAGTTCACACTCGACTGCACCGTCGACGGTGCCAGCGTCATGTACAAAATGCCCAGGTAGAGGCCAGGAGAAAGAATCCAATCCAGGGGTTTCATCAGCAGGCCGAGGATTGGGAACAGCACGAATGTGAAAGCCAGAATGGTTATGTGCAGCCGCCAATGCTTAACACCGGCCAACGCATCCTGCGGGCTCAGGCGCGCGCCATAGAGGAAGAACAAGAAGCCAATGGCGATCTTTGTGGCCCAGCTGAAAACCTCAGCGGTAGTGCCGCTTGCAGGAAAAATAATCGCCAGTATCGCTGCAGCAACGATACCGACGATGAGGGGATCTGGACGCCAATTCACAATTCGTTGCCACATGGACAAATAGCTTAGTGGGCAACCAGAGGTTGTCTTACTGTTTTGCAGAAGCTTTTCTCTGCAATAATTTTTTACTTCTTCTGCTCAGCTGCCTTGCGCAGCGCATCCTTGTCCACAGGCTTGAAAGTGGCATTCGCGGATGAGCCCTTGTCCGTGCACAGTCCTTCCAGACCACAGGAGCTGCAGCCACCGGAGACACCGCAGTCTGCTGCCGGGTTGTCGGAGCAGCAGGCATCATCAGCCGCAGTGTCGGTGGCATCAGTGGCGGCGGAGCCACAGCCACAGCCGCTGTCACCGTCGCCGCACCCACAACCGGAGCCGGACTCGGCGGAGACCTTGGCGTCGTAAAGCGCGATGGTGTGCGAGCCGATAGCCGCACCAATGCCGAGCATGGCGATACCGGCGAGCAGAGCGACGGCGTACCACAGCCACATCCAACCAGAGGCCTCCGGGCGGATGGCGAGGAAGCCGAGCATGGCGGCACCGAGGAAAGCGACAGCGGACACAGCCCACGGCGGGCCGGCAACGCGGTGCGTAATATCCCAGTTTTCCTGGGACTTTCGAGCCTCAGGCGCACGAATTCCGATCCAGTTATTACCCGGTAGCTTCGCCGACCATGCCAAACCAGCGACAACGGCTATGCAAACAGCCAGAACCAGGGTAATTACAGGGATGACAATCATGCTTCCAATTTATATAGGTGGTTGAGCACGTGCCAAACGCACCTATTAGACTGTGAGACCATGACCAACAGCGAAAAGTCCTCGTCCTCGGCAGAAGCCACCGACTACCGCTACTCCCCCGAGCTGGCGACTCAGCTAGAGGGAAAGTGGCAGGCGTATTGGAAAGATAACGGCACCTTCTACGCCCCCAACCCGGTGGGCGATTTGGCAGCTGCCGACGGATCGACTCCGCCGAAGGACAAGCTTTTCGTCCAGGACATGTTCCCGTACCCGTCCGGTGTCGGTCTGCACGTAGGCCACCCGCTGGGATACATCGCCACCGACGTCTTCGCGCGCTTCCACCGCATGCAGGGCGCAAACGTGCTGCACACCCTGGGCTACGACGCCTTCGGCTTGCCGGCGGAGCAGTTCGCAATCCAGACCGGTACGCACCCGCGCGTGACGACGGAAACGAATATCGCCAACATGGAGCGACAGCTGGGCCGCCTGGGACTTGGCCATGACCGCCGCCGTGTTTTCGCGACCACTGACCAGGACTACTACAAGTGGACGCAGTGGATTTTCCTGCAGATTTACAACGCCTGGTTCGATGAGGATCAGAAGAAGGCCCGTCGCATCGATGAGCTGATTCCACTCTTGGAGTCGGGCGAGATGGCTACCAAGGACGGTCGCGTCTACGCTGAGCTCAGCGAGACCGAGCAGCGCGAAGCAGTCGACGAATTCCGTCTGGTTTACCAGTCGAATTCGATGGTCAACTGGTGTCCGGGCCTCGGCACTGTGCTGTCCAACGAAGAAGTGACCGCCGAGGGCCGTTCGGAGCGCGGTAACTTCCCGGTGTTCCGCAAGCGGCTGGGCCAGTGGATGATGCGCATCACCGCTTACGCTGATCGCCTAGTCGACGACCTGGAGCTGCTGGACTGGCCGGACAAGGTCAAGTCCATGCAGCGCAACTGGATTGGCCGCTCCCGCGGTGCCGAGGTCGACTTCACAGCCGAGGTCGGCCCGAAGGTCTCCACCAAGATCAGGGTCTTCACCACTCGCCCGGACACTCTCTTCGGAGCCTCCTACATGGTGCTCGCTCCTGAGCACGAGCTGGTGGATCAGCTGGTCGAAGCCGGCAGCGGTACCTACGAGGGCATGGATGAGCGCTGGACCTTCGGCAAGGAAACCCCAGCCGAGGCCGTCGCCGCTTACCGCGCCGCAATTGCCTCCAAGTCCGACCTGGAACGCCAGGAGAACAAGGAAAAGACCGGTGTCTTCCTGGGCGCTTACGCCACCAACCCGGTGAGCGGTGAGCAGGTGCCGGTGTTCATTTCCGACTATGTCTTGATTGGCTACGGCACCGGTGCCATCATGGCTGTCCCGGCCCACGATGAGCGCGACTACGAGTTCGCCACTGCCTTCGGTCTGCCAATCCGCGAGGTCGTCGCAGGTGGTGACATTGCAAAGGAGGCGTACGTCGGTAACGGTACGTGCGTGAACTCCGCCAATGATTCCGGCCTGGACATCAATGGCCTGGACAAGGACACCGCCATCGCCACCGTCATTGAGTGGTTGGAGAAGGAAGGTGCTGGTCACGAGAAGGTCCAGTACAAGCTGCGCGACTGGCTGTTCGCCCGCCAGCGCTACTGGGGCGAGCCCTTCCCCATCGTCTACGACGAGGACGGTCACGCCCACGCGCTGCCCGAGTCCATGCTTCCGGTCGAGCTGCCAGAGGTCGAGGACTACAAGCCGGTCACCTTCGACCCGGACGACGCCGACACCGAGCCAAAGGCTCCACTGGACAAGGCCACTGACTGGGTCAATGTCGAGCTCGATCTCGGCGATGGCAAGAAGAAGTACCGCCGTGACACCAATGTCATGCCGAACTGGGCAGGTTCCTCCTGGTACCAGCTGCGCTACATCGACCCGAACAACGCTGAGGAGTTCGTTGACCTGGAAAACGAGCGCTACTGGACCGGCCCTCGCCCGGAGACTCACGGTAAGGACGACCCAGGCGGCGTCGACCTCTACGTCGGTGGCGTCGAGCACGCAGTGCTGCACCTGCTCTACTCCCGCTTCTGGCACAAGGTCCTCTTCGACCTCGGCTACGTGACCTCCAAGGAGCCGTACCGCCGTCTGTTCAACCAGGGCTACATCCAGGCCTACGCCTACACCGATGCCCGTGGTGTCTACCAGCCGGCGGATCAGGTTGTTGAGCGCGATGGTAAGTTCCTCATCCCAGGCGGCGCCGAAGACGGCTCTGACCTGGAAGTTTTCCAGGAGTACGGCAAGATGGGCAAGTCCCTGAAGAACGCCGTCTCCCCCGACGAGGTCTGCGACAACTACGGCGCTGACACCCTGCGCGTCTACGAGATGGCCATGGGTCCGCTGGACACCTCCCGCCCGTGGGCGACGAAGGATCTGGTCGGCTCGCAGCGCTTCCTCCAGCGCGCTTGGCGCCTGGTGGTCAATGAGGACTCCGGTGAGCTCGCCGTCACGGACGCAGCGCTTTCCGACGACGACCTCAAGGCCCTCAACCGCACCGTGGAAGGGGTTACCTCCGACTACGCAGAGCTGCGTGACAACACGGCCGTCGCAAAGCTCATTGAGTACGTCAACTACCTGACTAAGACCTACGGTTCGGCCGGTGCACCGCGCGCCGCCGTGGAGCCGCTGGCCCTCATGCTTGGTCCGGTCGCGCCGCATATCGCGGAGGAACTGTGGAGCCGCCTCGGCCACACCGAGTCCCTGGCACACGGCCCGTGGCCGGCAGTTGACGAGAAGTGGCTGGTCGACGACACCGTTGAGCTGCCAGTTCAGATTAACGGCAAGGTTCGCGCTCGCATTGACGTGGCTACCGATGCTTCCCGCGAGGACATCGAGGCCGTCGCGCGTGCCGACGAAAAGGTTGTCGCAGCTGTGGAGAACGCCGGTGGCAATATCGTGAAGGTCATTGTCGTTCCGGGCAAGATGGTCAATCTAGTTGTGAAGAAGTAGCCGGGAGGCTAATGCCTACAAGAAAGTGTCTGGGTTTATGTCAGTTTGAAGCCTAAAATCGGCTCAAATTTGACATAAACCCAGACACTTTCTCGCTTGAGACTTTCTCGCAAAAGCCTCAAGGGGTGGCTCCGAGGCTGGCCGCCTCTTACCCCTACTTAACGCCCAGAATCAGGACGCCGAATGTGGAGAGCATCCACATCAAAGTGAAGGGCATGAGCACCCAGCACATAGCGAGCCACGCGCGCCAGTTGCGGAAGTTCTTCCACTCCACGTAGGTCTGCCAGAAGCCCAAAAGGCAGCCGACCAGGGAGATTACGCCCGGGACAACGGGGAAAAGGATCTCCCAAGTGCGGGAGCAGAGGAAGCTGGACTTACCCGCATCACAGGTGGGGCCACCGACAATGGCGCCGGCGATGCCAATAATGAGGCCCGCGAGCAGCGTCGTAAGAATCACACCCGCGGTGTAGATGTAGGCGCGCTTGCCGGAATACATCTTGCGCTCAAGCTCGTCGAAGATTTCATCCTCATTGCGCTCTGGTGTACTGCGCTTCGGTGAATTATCCACCATCTGCTCCCCTCGCCTCTAAATGCCGTCTGATGTGCCTGCCATACTAGGCCGGAGTAATCAGCATTGGCACCGGGCTGTGGCGAACGATGTGGTTAGTCGACGAGCCGATGAAAATTCGCCCGAATGGGCCAAGAGTAGACGAACCCAAAACGAGCAAGTCTCCCTTTTTCCACTTGATGGACTGAATGGCCTCTTCCCAACCGTTGCCGGAGGCTACTTCCGCATCAATGGAAAGGTCTGGGTAACGGGTATGCGCGCGGTCGATACCGCGGTCGAGCAGGCCCATAGCCTGCTCGCGCCACTCAATCATCAGGTCAGAGGAGGGGCCGTAGCCGTTCTCCGTCGGGTACATGGTCGCACCACGCGGCGTAAATGAGACCAAACGCAGGGGAACTTCCCAGCGATATGCCAGGTCAGCAGCCTTATTCAATGCGTGGTGCGACTGTGGGGTGTCAATGTAGCAAATGCTGACACGGGTCACACCGTGTTTAGAAAGCTTCGCGCCGGGAATCGCCAATCCCAGCGGGATTGGTGAGTAATGCAGCAGCGCATCCGAGGTTGATCCCGCAGTAAAGCGACTGCGGTTCTTGGCGGCCCAGTCCTTGGTATTGCTTCGGCGGGTGCCAAGCAGAACCACATCGGCTTCGAATTCTTCGGCTTCGTTGCAGATAGTTGTGGATTCGCTGGAGGATTCGATGATCCGTACGGCATCGTCGTCAAGCATGCCCTTGCGCAGGCCAGCGAGCTTTAGCTCATCCTTGATGATTTTTTCAAGAGACTCGGTTTCGTGGGAAACCCAGGAGTCATTGGTGCTCAACCGAGCCAGTGAGGTCAGCGGCCAGCCACGCGACAGTGCGCTGACAACGCGAATCTGCACCTTCGTGGTGCGAGCTAACCAAGCGGCGTAAGCAAGCGTTTCGGTGCCGTACTCGCCTGGACGCCACGCAATCATGATACGAAGCGGGCGGGAAGCCATCGCTAATCCTCCTGTGATTACTCAGAAATATCCAAGTGGTGCTTCTGGGTAATAGCCTACGTGGATAGGCGGGCATATTTAAAACGGCACCGAGGAAGTGTAAAAGCTATGTATCCTGCCTGTGGGCTTAAAGGTGGCAGGGCTAGCTGGAAAAGAGACTAGACGCTTGGGTTTGTCTTTGGGTGCTCCGGGTAGTTTTCGAGGATCTTGGACAGAATCGTCTCAAGACCAGCGCCAAACTCCAGCTCTTCCTGGGTCAGCGTGCTGAACATCTCAGCCATCTGCTGATTGCGCTCTTCAGAAACGCGGTGCAGCTCTTCACGGCCACGGTCGGTCAGTTCAACGCGGACGCCACGGCGGTCTTTGCTGTCGCGGACGCGCTCCACCATGCCGGCGACCTCCAAGTGGTGCACGGCGTTGGAGGCGGTGGGCATGCGGATGGCCTCGGCCTCAGCCAACTGGCTGATACGGCAGGCACCCAGTGCCTCCAGGGTCATCATGATGGACAGCTGCGCGCGGCTGAGCTGGGACTCCGAGGAGCGGCGGCTGTAGAGCAGCTCAGCGCGAGTCAGGAGAGGGCGAATGCGCTTAGCGAGCGACAGAGGAGTAACGGCATCAGGATTGCCAATCGAGCCCGAAGATAATGTCATAGCGACGATGTTATATGCGAACAGCGCTAGTTGCCAATACGAAATTTATTTGGGGTGCTACTTATTTTTCTACAACTGGTAATTTCGGCAATGAAATCACCGGGAATTTTCCGCCAATCATCTAAAACCCCAGTACAAGGCATTAAACATATCTGCGTATAAGGTTTTTTCGGTGCTGGCAGAAACCCCCTAAAGTGTCACTTCCTCTGTACTTAGAACGGTGGGTTGGAGGTAGCCATACGGCTACTCTCGCGAACCCTTTCGGCTTGTGATATATCTCGCGGATCAACTCTCTCGGATGTATTGCTGTCAGCTTTACGACGACTGCAGCGCACGCATCCATGGCGGGGACGAGATGGGCGCAGCAGCGAGTAGGGCGAGAAGGCGTGGAAGAGACGCGGGGAGGATAGGGGAGAGAGAAGCACAAAAGCGCCAGCGGCTACCGCATGGGTAACCGGCTGACGCTTTTCAAGGAACATGCTCTCGGAGCTGCTGGCTTGTACCTTTGAGTGCTTGTACCTTTTAGTCTTCGCCCTTGATGAATGCTTCGAGCTGTGCTCGCGCAACATCGTCGGCAAGCTGCTTCGGCGGGGACTTCATCAGGTAGGAAGAAGCGGCGTAAACCGGGCCGCCGATACCGCGATCCTTGGCGATCTTGGCAGCGCGAACAGCATCGATGATGATGCCAGCGGAGTTCGGGGAGTCCCAGACCTCGAGCTTGTACTCAAGGTTCAGCGGCACCTCGCCGAAGGCCTTGCCCTCGAGTCGGACGTAGGCCCACTTGCGGTCATCCAGCCAGTCCACCCAGTCGGACGGGCCGATGTGGACGTTGCGGTCATCGATCTTGCCGGCCAGTGGACCGGTGAGATTGGAGGTGACAGCCTGGGTCTTGGAGATCTTCTTGGACTCGAGGCGGTCGCGCTCGAGCATGTTCTTGAAGTCCATGTTGCCGCCGACGTTGAGCTGCAGGGTGCGCTCGAGGCGAACACCGCGGTCCTCAAATAGCTTGGCCATGACGCGGTGGGTGATGGTTGCGCCGACCTGGCTCTTGATGTCGTCGCCGACAATCGGAACCCCTGCGTCTTCGAACTTCTTGGCCCACTCAGGGTCGGAAGCGATGAAGACCGGCAGGGCATTGACGAAAGCTACACCAGCGTCAATGGCGCACTGTGCGTAGAACTTGTCAGCCTGTTCTGAACCGACCGGCAGGTAGGAGACCAGTACATCGACCTTGGCATCCTTCAGCGCCTGAACAACGTCGACCGGTTCAGCCGGGGATTCGTCGATGGTGTCCGCGTAGTACTTGCCAACGCCATCCAGGGTCGGGCCGCGCTGAACCTCAACGCCGAGAGTCGGGACATCGGCAATCTTGATGGTGCAGTTCTCGGAGGAAACAATGGCCTCGGAGAGGTCCTTGCCGACCTTCTTGTCGTCAACATCGAAAGCTGCGACGAACTCGACATCGGAGACGTGGTAGTCGCCGAAGACGACGTGCATGAGGCCAGGAATGGTCTCATCGGGCTTTGCATCGCGGTAGAACTCGACACCCTGCACCAGGGAGGAGGCGCAGTTGCCGACGCCGACGATAGCGACGCGAATTGAACTCATTTGGTAATTCTCCTTGAAACTATGTGCTCGGAGGCTTTGACCTCGCGCCGGGAACTCACACCGGGAACTCGCAGAAGGACCAAGCATCAGGACCCCGCACCAGGGCCTTACGCCAGGGCCTTACGCCCGCGGTGCGGCCGTGAGTGGGTGCACGCATTGAGGTAACGAGCGTGACGTTATACCTTTATGCGTTTTTTGCCGATGCCCGAACCGTGAGGGGGCATGTGTTTACCGATAAAGCGGGGGTGAAATCAGCCCGCACGCGCCTGCTAATCTGTCTTCGTGATGACATGGCAGGGCGAGATCGATCACTCCTTGCTCAAGAAGCAGTTATTGGAGCAGTGGCGTGCAGGGGAGATTTCACGGAAATCACTCTGTGATGCCGATGCTCGGCTGGTCGCTGCCGCGCGTTTTCACGGCAGAAAGTCCCAGGAAGAGTGCCCAGTATGTCGCAAATTCGACCTCCGACTCGTATTCTGGGTGTTCGGAGAAAACTTGGGCCGTCGTTCCGGCTCTGCTTGTACTGAAAACGAATTATCCGCAATAGTTAATGAATATGGTTCGTGCACCGTCAAAGAAGTTGAGGTGTGCCCCGACTGCAAGTGGAGTTTCCTGACCCGGACACTTCAGGCAGCTCGAGAAGAGTCAGAAAACTAGGGAGAGCACCCGTGAGCAATGATCGACCCGATAGCCCAGGCGGTCCTAACAGCCCTCACGAGGGCCAGGGTTCTAATTCATCAGGCGAGTGGTGGGATCAGCCGGATGCTGATTCCTTCAATACGCACGCACGCTCCGATGACGCATCGCTTGACGACGATTCCAGCGACAGCATTGATGCTGTTTCGGTCGGTGGCAGTGACGAGGGTCTGGCTACCGGTTCAGAGATGACGTCGGCAAGCGAGCCGGACCCGGAGAAGGGGCAGTACGCCCCAGATGACCATGAACCAGATGACCATGAAGAGGAAAGCTCGATGGCGCAAGAAGAACAGCCGACTGACAATAAGCGGCGAATTTTAGCGTGGCTCGGTCTAGCCGTGGCGTTGGTCGTGCTGTTGCCGGTAGTTGTGTTCGGTGTTGCTTATGCGACAACGGACGTGCCGGAGCCAGAGGAGTTGGCCAATAGCCAGATTGCGGTGATTTATGACCGTTCTGGTGAAAAGGAAATCACGCGCATCGTCCCCGAGGGCGGTAACCGAAGCAACATCACTATCGACAAGGTGCCGGATGCTGTACGCAATGCAGTGCTGGCAGCTGAGGATCGTGATTTCTATACCAACCCGGGTTTCTCCTTGACTGGTTATGCCCGTGCGGCTCTGGGAGTCGTGACTGGTAATTCCAGTGCCGGTGGCGGCTCGACCATTACGCAGCAGTACGTCAAGAATGCTGTGGTGGGCAATGAGCGCACGCTGACCCGTAAGGCCAAGGAACTGGTCATGTCGGCGAAGATGGCGCGGGAGTGGACCAAGGACGAAATCCTTGAGGCCTACCTCAACACGATTTACTTTGGTCGTAACGCATACGGTATCGCGGCAGCGTCGAAGGCCTACTTCGGTAAGGAAGTCGGTGAGCTGAATGCCGAAGAGGGTGCCGTGCTGGCAGCCTCGATTCAGCGTCCATCCGCACTGGATCCGTGGACTAACCGTCCAGAGGCTGAGCAGCGTTGGAACTACGTCCTCGATGGCCTGGTGGAGATGAACATCGTCTCGCCGCAGGACCGCGCGGGAATGCAGTACCCGGAGACCATCGATCCGGCGTTGGCGCCGAAGCAGGCTCCGGAGCCCGGCCCGGCTGCCATGATCAAGAATCAGGTGCTGGCTGAGTTGGAGCGCGAAGGTATCTCCGAGCAGGAGGTCAACACTGGCGGTCTACGCATTACGACGACCATTGACCCGACGGTGCAGCAGGCTGCCCTGGATGCGATGGAAAACTACGTCGATCAGTCAACGGGTTTGCGTGCCGCCATCGTTTCGGTGGAGCCAAAGACCGGTGCTGTCCGTGCCTACTACGGTGGCGACGATCCGACTGGTTGGGACTACGCGAACAGCGGTCTGCAGACCGGTTCTACTTTCAAGATTTTTGCGCTGGCCGCAGCGCTCGATCAGGGCATTCCGCTGACCGCGCAGTACTCTTCGGCGCCTGTCCAGTCCGGTAACGCCACTCTGTACAACGCCGGTGGTGCCGGCGGTGGTGTCCTCCCGATTTACGAGTCCCTGAAGCAGTCGCTGAACACCCCGTTTATTCGCCTGCAGCGCGACCTGAAGAATGGCCCGGATGACACTGCCAAAATGGCTCATCGTCTGGGCGTGGCCGAGTCCATCCCGGGTATTGAAAAGACTCTGATGGATGACAACGGTCACTCGCAGGACGGTATTACCTTGGGTCAGTACCTCACACGTCCGCTGGATATGGCCGTTGGTCTGGCCACGCTGACCAACGATGGTGTCTATCAGCAGACTCACTTCGTCGAGAAGGTTGAAAACTCCAAGGGCGAGATTGTTTACGAGTCCAATGCCGACAAGGGCGACCGTCGAGTTTCCAAGGCAGTGGCCACCAATGTGATATCGGCCATGGAGCCTATTGCCGGTTACAGCAACAAGCCCTTGAGTGGTGGTCGCCCGTCGGCCGCCAAGACCGGTACTACGCAGTTGGGTGACACCGGCCAGAACAAGGATGCGTGGATGATTGGTTCGACACCGCAGCTGTCGACCGCTGTGTGGGTTGGCAACGTCGATGGTTCGGCGCTCTACAATGCCTACGGTGGCATCATGTACGGTGCCCAAACCCCGGGCGATCTGTGGAAGTACACCATGGATAACGCACTGGCCAACGAGGACTTTGAGTACTTCACCAAGCCGGAACCAATCGGTGGTGTCGCAGGTGCACCGCAGTACCAGGCGCCATCGACCTCTGACTCTGGCTATGACCAGGGCTCTGCCCCGGAGACCACAGAAGAGGAGTCGGCCGAGGAGTCGACCTCTGAGTCCTCCGAGGAGCAGCCTGCACCGCTTCCGGTTCCGGGCGGCGATGGCGGCGGCGGTGGCGGCGGAATCGCTGACCTACTGCCCATCCCGATTCCGGGAGGCGGTGGTTTCGGCGATGGCAATGAAGGCGGCGGAGACCCCGGTAACCCTGGAGGTGGACAGTAAGTGGACACGTGGGTGATTTTCACCATCGTCTGCGTCGCGATTGGCTTCCTGATGTTCGGCACGGCCTTTTGGGGCTTCATGCAGAAGTGGAAACCGGCAATCATTTGGGCTCTGTGCCTAGCAGCTTTCCTATTCGCGACAGTCATTCCGGTGATTATTGCGTTGGCACATGCTTCCTCGACATCAATGTAGGACGCAGGCCAGGTAGTCAGTTGCTAGAGCGTTAACTGCCCACCAAGCACGCGACAACTTCACAATTCAAAGAGACGCACGCAGTAGCTCTGTGTGCGTCTCTTTTTATTCGGCGCCCTGACACCGCTTGCCAGTACTGCTTGCCGACGGCGCCTGCGATTAGGACATATACCTCTGCCTGCGGTACCCTGGCAGGGTTGCTTGACGCAACGATCCTCCTGCTGCATAGCGGTTGGCATGAAAGACAGTGCCAGCGCACCACGCTGTGTAGCCGAAATACAAGAACTAGACCATAGGAGGTGATGAGGTCCGTGCGTCACTACGAAGTAATGATTATTATCGATCCGTCTCAGGATGAGCGCACCGTAGGCCCGTCCCTGGAGAAGTACCTCGACGTTGTCCGCAAGGAGAACGGCAAGGTGGAGAAGGTGGACATCTGGGGTAAGCGCCACCTCGCCTACCCGATCGAGAAGAAGGAAGACGGCATCTACGTTGTCGTCGACCTCACCTGCGAGTCCGCAACCGTGCTGGAACTCGACCGTCGTCTGAATCTGAACGACAGCATCCTGCGCACCAAGGTGCTGCGGGTTGATCGTTAATCTGCGTCATATTTGCGTAGCTAGAGTGCTCGAATGGGGCACACCGGTAATGCGAAAGCCGTAGGATAGCGGGCGAAAGCCCCATCATCAGCTCGACAGAATACAACCGAGGAGAAGAAGCATGGCTCAGGGAGACGTACAAATCACAGTGGTTGGCAACCTGGTTGCTGACCCGGAGCTTAAGTACACCCAGAACGGCACCGCCGTCGCGAACTTCCGCGTCGCGTCGACTCCGCGGGTGTACCGAGATGGCCAGTGGGTTGACGGCGAGGGCATGTTCCTCACCTGCAGCCTGTGGCGTGAGGCAGCGGAGAACGCTGTCGAAAGTCTCTCCAAGGGCATGCGCGTCATCGTCCAGGGTCGTCTGCGCCAGCGCAGTTACGAGACCCGCGAGGGCGAGCGTCGTACCGTCTTTGAGGTTGAGGTCGATGAGGTGGGCCCGTCCCTGAAGTTCGCTCGAGCTCAGGTCACGCGCACTCCACGCAACGGCGGTGGAAACTTTGGCGGCGGCAACCGCAGCCAGGGCGGAAATGCCGGTGGTGGTTTCGGCGGTGGCTTTGGTGGAAACCAGGGCAACCAGGGTGGACAGGGCGATCGCGGTTTTGGTGGCGGAGCTCCTGCGGAAGATCCGTGGAACTCAGCTCCTCCGGCCGGTGGCGGCTTCGGCGGCGATGAGCCTCCGTTCTAAGCTCCTTCCAGCCACGGCACTACGTGACTAGTTTGCAGCAGATTTAGCATCCACAATTCTCATAATCTTTTAAAGACATATCCAGCGAAAGGCAGGGATCATGAAGCTGATCCTCACCGCCGACGTTGACAAGCTCGGTGTCGCAGGCGACATCGTTGAGGTCAAGGCCGGCTACGGACGTAACTACCTGCTTCCTCGCGGACTGGCAATTGTTGCCACCCGCGGCGCAGAAAAGCAGATCGAGGGCATTCGTCGTGCCCAGGAGGCTCGCGCTATCCGCGACCTCGACCATGCACGTGAAGTCAAGCAGAAGATTGATTCGCTCGACAACGTCTCCGTTGCTGTGAAGGCTTCGGAAAATGGCAAGCTGTTCGGTTCTGTCACCAAGGGTGACATCGCCGATGCAGTTCGTAAGGCTTCCGGTCAGGCTATCGACAAGCGCGCAGTCGTGCTTGCTCCGAGCCAGATCAAGTCCCTTGGTAAGCACACCGTTGACATCGCGCTGCACCCGCAGATTACCGCGCATGTTTCCGTACAGGTCGTCGCCGCGTAAGTTCGCGGTTTAGAGTTTTTACTTTGACGGCGGCTGACGAGCACCGCGTTTAAAGACTGCGCGGGCTCTGAGGCCCAATGACAACAGCACACGTGAAGCTCTGATCTTTCGTAGTGAAAGGTCGGGGCTTTTCGTGGTTTAAGGCTGGTTTAAAGCCTTTTACGCAGGTGCTGGAAAGAGCGTCTACGACTTGTCCACAGGCTAACAATGATTTCTGTGGATAAACCTGTGGGTAACTTGCCTGGCTGCCGTGGATAACTTTTCTGGAGAGCGCGAGATTTTTATTAATTTATCGTTAATAATCTCCGCATGAGCAGCATCGATGCTAACGAGGTAACAGAGGATTACATTTGTGCAGAATTAAGGCAAATACGCACTGGCCTGCGTAGATAGAATATTTCCGGGTTGAAACTCCGCTACCCCCGTTAACATTCAAGCGGCGGTTTAGGGTTACGGACCGTTCACCTGGACTTTTCTTGATTGTGCACATGTTCTCCCCAGGCTTGTCCACAGGTGCTGTGGATAACTTCGGGGATAAACACCGTAGAAGATTGTTTTCCGGGGCCTTCAAGGGTACTTTTACAGGTCCGTCAATCCGCTCGAACAGGTATAACTGCGGTAGGTAATCAGGTGTCCAGTGCTGGCGGTCGGAACAGACATATTGAGTGTGACGGTCAGTCAGCAACAGGGTTGAAAAGGCACCTAAGTGGTCCAGAAGGGGAGGAGCTGCTCACGATGAGTCAGCCTGTAGGTGATGGTGGTCATTCCGGAGCAGGGGACGAGGCGTCCTCCTACTCGGTAAATTCCCACGATGATTCCTTCGATGACGTTCCGCTGCCCCCGGAACCGCCGGTAGAGGATGCGCCACCGGAGGAGTATTCCTTCTCGCAGAGCTCGGGCAACGGATCGTCGGCAAGCGGATCTGGGGCGCGGGACTGGGAGCGAGACCGTGGTCGTGGCGCTCGTGCGAGTGCGGTCGCGGGCGCGACTTTTGAGCGCACCCCGCCGCACAATATCGAGGCGGAGCAGAGTGTGCTCGGCGCGATGCTGCTGAACTCAGAGGTCGTCGCGGATGTGTACGAGCAGCTGACGCCGGAGGATTTCTACCGGCCAGCGCACCAGACGATTTACTCGGCGATTTTGCACCTCTACGGTGAGTCCTCGGAAATTGACCCCATTTTGCTGGCAGGTCGTCTGGATCGAACTGGAGACCTGGAGCGCATCGGTGGTCCGCTGTACCTGCACACCTTGGCCTCCCTGGTGCCAACGGCGGCGAATGCGCAGTTCTATGCCCGCATTGTTGCGGAGAAGGCGACAATCCGTCGCCTGGTAGAGGCCGGCACGAAAATCGCCCAGATTGGCTATGCGGGCGCGGAGGACACGGAGCCGGAGCAGCTGGTGGATGAGGCGCAGCAGCTCATTTTCAGCGTTGGACGTGAGAACACGAAGAATGACTACGTTCCCATCGCCGATGTCCTGGATGACACGCTGGAGGAACTGGATCTTATTACCCAAAACGGCGGTCTGGCGCAGGGTGTGCCGACGGGGATTACCAACCTGGACAAGCTGACAAATGGCCTTCACCCAGGTCAGATGGTGATTATTGCGGCCCGTCCGGGTGTGGGTAAGTCCACGCTTGCAATGGACTTCATGCGTTCGGCCTCGATTCGCAACGGCATGACCAGCGCAATTTTCTCGTTGGAAATGTCGCGCAATGAAATCATGATGCGCATCATGTCCGCAGAGGCGAAGATCAACATGGCATCTTTGCGCTCCGGTGACCTGGATGAGCGGGACTGGACAAAGCTGGTCGAGGTCGGCGACAAGATTCGTGATGCTCCGCTGTTTATTGATGACTCGCCGAACCTGACCATGATGGAAATTCGCGCGAAGGCACGTCAGCTGAAGCAGAAGCACGATCTGAAGATGATCGTGGTCGACTACCTGCAGCTGATGAGCTCGGGTAAAAAAGTCGAGTCCAGGCAGCAAGAGGTCTCGGAGTTCTCCCGTCAGCTCAAGTTGTTGGCGAAGGAGCTCGAGGTACCGCTGATTGCAATTTCGCAGCTGAATCGTGGTCCGGAAGCTCGCACAGATAAGAAGCCACAGGTCTCGGACCTGCGTGAGTCGGGTTCGCTGGAGCAGGATGCCGATATCGTCATGCTGATTTACCGGCCGGACTCGCAGGAGGCTGACCATGAACGTGCTGGTGAGGCGGATATTATCGTCGCAAAGCACCGTGGTGGACCGACCGGAAGCATTGCTGTGGCCCACCAGCTGCATTACTCCAGGTTCGCCAACCTGGCGGAGGAGCCCAGCGGTTCTCTCTAGGTGCCTGGCCTAGCCACCCAGAATTAGTGCAATCCGGGTGGCTAGGTAAGGTGAGTGACAGTCAATAGGGCGAGTTTTCGTGCGTTGATGGTTTTGAAGGTTTTGAGGGTTACGCGGAGTCGTCGGGAAGCGGGGAAGCACTATGTCACCAACTGCCGCTCCCGTGGCAGCGGAGGCCAAAGCGAAAAGGCAGAAGAGTGCGCCGAAACAGCGCGTCGGTTGGGTAGATGCGGCTAAGGGGCTGTGCATTCTTTTAGTTGTGCTTGGCCATGCCATCACAGAGCTGCAAGCGCACGGTTACTACACGGCGCAGTGGGCGGGGATTAACTTCTTCCTCGGACCAATCCGTATGCCGCTGTTTTTCCTGCTATCTGGGCTGTTCGCCGGCAAGGCACTTAAGGAGTCGTGGCATAAGTTAGCCAATCGCCGAATCTGGGTGATGGTCTATCTCTACGTGATTTGGGTTCCACTGCGTGACTTCGTGCTTTTCCTCATGCCGTATACGCACGTGGATGCCGATGGCATAGTATCTCCGCCGCCGATCACGGACCACAGCGCGTGGGGGCCGCGAATTTACAACACGCTTCACGCGATCATCGAACCAACTTCCTACCTTTGGTTCCTGTGGGCGCTGGCGCTGTTCGCAATTCTCACACGAGCATTTCGCTGGGTACATCCGGTGATTCAGCTCATCGTTACAGGCCTCATTAGTGCATGGGCACCTTTTGCCTCGTCCAGCTGGTCGTGGGACTTTGTCACCAAGATGCTGTTCTTCTACGTGCTGGGCATGTACGGTGCGCCCTGGATTTTCCGGATGGCACAGCGTCGCAGCGGCCTCTCACTGCTAGTGACGCTGACGGCGTTCCTGTCGGTGGCGATCTGGGTGCAGGCGACCTACTCGAGCTTTAACGAAGGCAACGTCGGCTTCACCCGCGTGTACCTGTCCACCACTGGCGCACTGGCTGCAATCAATATTATGGCGATGCTGCAGAACACTCGCCTAGTTGTGCCCTTTGAAAAGGTTGGCGGCCGAACGCTGCCTATCTTCCTCATGCACATTCCAATGTTGGTTGTGGTCATGATTATTTGCGACCTCATCCTGCCAAAGGACCCACACTTGGTCATCATGACGCCGCTGGTGACTATCATTGCGGCGATGCTGTGCCTTGGTCTGCACAGGTTGCTGCTTGCCATCGGTGCCGGGTGGCTCTTTGTCCGTCCTGCGTGGGTAGTGCGCATGACTACGCCGGGGCAGCGTGCCCTTCAGCGCAGCCAGAATCCTTCTTCCCTGCCTGAAGGCGAGGCTCCGCGTCAGCCGAAGAGCGAACCTGCTTCCTAATTCAGCTCAACAAGGCGGTAGCGTGGAACCGAGAGCCGATCAGGCGGCAGAAGTGACACAGAGAATAGCCATGAAGAAATGAGAAAGCCATGCGTCTAGCAACGTTGCGATATCAGGGTGCAACCCGCGCCGCTGTTCTCGGCGACGGGGTAGCGGTCCTTTTTGATGACCACTGTCTCGGAGATGTGTTAGCGCGGCCAACGTGGCGTCGTGAAGCGGAAGAACTCTTGGCGGAGGCGGGGAACAACCCTGACAACGTCATGGCGGAGAGCGCGTGGGCGTTCGCACCGCTGATTACGCGGCCGGGCAAGATTGTCTGCGTCGGCCTGAACTATGCCGCGCACATCGACGAGATGGGGCACCAGCGCCCCGAGGTGCCGACGTTATTCGCAAAGTTTGCCGATGCCGTCGCTGGCGCGAAGGATGATATCCGAGTGCCGGAGGCCTGCGCGGAGAAGCTCGATTACGAAGGCGAGCTCGCGGTTATCGTCGGTGAGACCTGCTTGCGGGTGTCGGAGGAGCAGGCGCAGGACGCTATCGCTGGGTACGCGATTATGAATGACTTCACCCAGCGCGATTTCCAGTATGCCACCGCGCAGTGGCTACAGGGGAAGACGTTGCAGCGCGCCAGTGCTTTCGGGCCGTGGATGCTCACGGCTGATGCTTTCGATGCGGACTCCGCGCGGGTGCGCACATACGTCGACGGAGAGCTGCGCCAGGATGCACCGATTGCGGACCTTGTTTTCTCCCCGGCAAAGTTGATCGCCTACATCTCACAGTTCGTGCAGCTGAACCCGGGCGATGTCATCTCCACGGGAACGCCGGCGGGTGTTGGCCACGGCATGAGCCCGCAGACCTACCTTCAGGATGGCCAGGAAATGGTCATCACCATCGATGGCCTGGGTAAACAGGCCAACACTGTCCGCATCAACCACTAGCACGCGCCGCTTTACGACGTTCCCGCGAACCCGGCGGGAATGAAACGACCCCCGCGTGCGTTGTGGGAGACTAACGGGTAAAAACCTACGTAAAGAACGTGAAGTTAGAACACGACGTTAAAGAGTAAGAGGAGTTAGACCCATGGCAACTGTTGATATTACGAACGAGACTTTCGCTGAGACTATTCAGAACAACGACATCGTGCTCGTTGATGCCTGGGCATCCTGGTGCGGTCCGTGCCGCCAGTTCGCCCCGATTTATGAGAAGGCTTCCGAGAAGCACTCAGAGGTAGTGTTCGCAAAGCTGGACACCGATGCCAACCAGGAGGTTTCGGCAGCCCTGGGCATTCAGTCGATTCCGACGCTGTTTGTTTTCCGCGAGGGAATCCTGCTGTTCCAGCACTCTGGTGTGCTGCCGGAGGCCGCCCTGAGCGATCTGGTTGGCCAGGCTTCGGAGCTGAACATGGATGATGTCCGTGCGCAAATTGCCGAGCAGGCCGCACAGGATAGCGCTACCGAGTAAACTCTGCGGTTCAGCCCGCATACTGTGCGTTTTCCGACTTGGAGCACTTCCGCGTAAGCCCCCGCGCCTGAACTAGCCCTCAAGCGCGCGGGGGGCTTTTTGTATCTAGTCCGCGCGCTGGCCACGAATGAGCCAGCCAATACCAAAGCCAGCGAGTGCTGCTACTAGCGCCCACAGGGCTGGAGCGACTTTGTTTGAGTCCTCCTCAATCGACAGTGGTGCGCTGGTGCGGGCGTGCTTTGTCTCCTTCTCACCTGTTGGCAGAACCTGCCCGTCTGGGAACACGTGCTTGACAGCTTCGGTGAGTTCGTTGGCGGTCAGGTTTTTGCCCAGAACCGCGATAGCGTAACGGTCATCGTCGCCAAGGAATCCGGCAGTGGTGTGCTGCTCTTCGTACCAACCGGACTTGTTGGCAATCGTTTCCTTCGGTAGCGCTGCACGCAGACCGAAGTTCTGGTCTGCATCGCCGTAGGAGTAGCGCGGCAGTGAGTACATCAGCTGACGCATGTATTTGGTCTCCGTGTCGCTCAGCCCGCCTTCTTCGCTCAGCATCCGGTCAAAGTAGGCAACCATGTCGGCTGGCGTACTGGTGGTAGCTCCCCACATAGGTGAGCCGACAGTCTTATCCGACAGGCCGTAGCGCTGCCGGACATTGTCAACGATGCGTACACCGCCGTAGGAATCCCACAGCTCGTCAGTTGCTTCGTTGTTGGAGTATCGAATCATGTCGTCGCGCAACATGGCGTCGGGGTTGCCCTCAACCGGCATATCGCCCTGGCCAGCGACGATCTCGCCCTTCTTCGGCTGCGTGTAGTTGGAATAGGCCACAACGTCGGCGACGAATACCTTCATCAGGCTGGCGAGGCGAAAAACATCATCACAGTGTGAGTTGCAGATGAACTCACCGGTCTGGCGATCCAGAATGCCCATGCCGAGCATGCCGCCCTTAGCGTCGAACTTCTCAGTCACTTCGTCGAGACGAGTTTGCACGCCAAGGCCCCACTGGGTCTTCGCCCCTGGCACAAGTGGGGGAAACTCCTTCGGCTCACTTTTCACAGTGCTTTCCGACGGCTCCGTCGAGGACGTTTCCGATGTCGGTGAAGAGGTTTTCTCGGTCGACTTCTCAGCCGACTGTTCCGCCGACTTCTCTGCGGTTCGCCCTGTGCTCTTCTCGGGAGCCTTTTCAGTTGGCTTTTCGGTGGTCTTCTTGGTTTTTGCGTCGGAGGGCTTAGCCGGCTCCGTTGAAGATGGAGCTGCGACGACTACCTGTGAAAATGCGCCGGTATCGGTGGAGTCAGCAGTTGCGGTGACTGTTGCGTTAGCCAGCGGCGCAGTTGCTGACAGAGTAATTACCGCGGCGAGACTCGCGGCAAGTCCGCGGTACGCGCGTTGAGGGCAATGAACCATGTTTAGAGAGTTTACAACTCTGGGTGAGTCTTGCTTGTCGGTAACCAGCTCTTTCCGTTTGCCGAGAGAGAGCGAGCTAGCTCACGTACAATTTTTTAAGAGATGGAATCTTCTCGGTTCCGGTTAGTTATTCCGCATATGTTGAGGAAGGTTGGATTTGCATGGCTAATCCATTTGCCAAGGGCTGGAAGTACATGATGTCTTCGTTCGATAAGAAGATCGAGGACAATGCGGATCCTAAGGTTCAGATTGCACAGGCAGCTGAGGCCGAGCGTCAGCGCCATCAGGAGATTCAGCGTCAGGCTGCGGCTATCATCGGCAACCGCAATCAGCTGGAAATGCAGCTGGGGCGGTTGACCTCTGAGCGTGACAAGATTACCGAGAACACCCGGCAGGCACTCGCCAATGCGGATCAAGCTCGTGCCAAGGGTGATGAGGCCACTGCACAGAAGATGGAAAGCACTGCTGAGGTGTTTGCCACTCAGCTGGTGAATGTTGAAAAGGAGCTGGACAATACTACGCAGCTCCACCAGCAGGCCGTATCTGCTGCTGAGGAGGCACAGCGTCAGGCGCAGCAGTCGCAGGCTCGCTACGAGCAGATTAAGCAGGATATCCGCAAGCTGGAGTCGCAGGCGGATCAGGCCAAGATGCAAGAGACCGCGTCGAAGACTCTCCAGAGCATGCAGGGTATTTCCGAGGATCCGAATGTGCCGACTTTGGATTCGGTCCGTGAGAAGATTGAAGGCCGCTACGCTAATGCGTTGGGCGCTCAGGAGCTCGCGGAATCCTCACAGGCAGGTCGTATGGCTGAGATCGAGACTTCGACTCGCGATGCCGCTGCTGACATGCGTCTGGCCGAAATTCGTGCCCAGATGAATAATGAAAACGCTGCTCTCGAATCCGGTTCTGCCGCGAAGGATAACGCCGGCGAGCTGGAGGCCGCCGAGGCCGCCGAGTCCGCCGAGTCCGCCGAGGCCGTTGAGGACACCACAACGGACGCAGACGAAGCGAAGTAGCGTTCACCAGTTGCCAACGATCGCCAACAAGAAAGTGTCGGGGTTTATGTCAGTTTGAGCGGGAAAAACCACCCTAAACTGACATAAACCCCGACACTTTCTCGCACCGGCAGCGCCAGCAGCGACAGTAGCGCCAGCAGTGCTGAAGCCACCGAAACTGCTGAATCCGTGAGGCGCGCTATTACTCCAATTCGCCGTTCTTCCGCGCGAGCAGCACTCCGCGGATACCGGCGTGGAAACCATCGCGCAGATTGACGCGCTGCGTCTCCGTCAGCGTGTATTCGTGCAGGGTTTCGCACGCAAACTGCAGCAGCGGACGATCAATGTCCGGTGGCAGCCCACCACCAGAGAGCAAGTGGGCACTATCGCGCGCCTGCTCGTTCGCAATATTCTCGTACCACCAGTTCGCGTACTGCTGTCCCACATCGAACGGCGTCTGAAAACCCGCGGATGCCCACACCTCGTTCGGCAGGGGCACGTATCGACTACGCAGCTTCCTCCTTGGCGCCATCATCGAAGGATTCGGCCGCGGGCTTGGTTTCGGCGTACTCGTGTTGGCACCGTCTTCGCTTGTCGACGACTCCGTCGCCGACTCCCCACTGCCGGTTGCAGTCGACGACGCGGAATCGGAGGCAGACGCGCCTGCATGCTCGGCTCCGGTGTTGTTCGCAGTGTCGTTACCAGCCCCACTGCCAGTGTTGACTGTCGCGCCGGGCATGGTCGCTGGAGAAGGCTGCGCTGGCTGCGTTTGCTGTGTTGGCGAGGCAGCCGAAACGCCCGAAGCAGCGGAATCCACCCGTGTAGCTTCTGAACCGCCGGTGCGCTCTACCTCAGCGCGGTGCTCAGCCTGCGCCGGGATTTCCCGGGCACCCATCTTGGCCGCGTGCTCGACCTCGTTGAACTTCGGCGAGTCGGCCTTGGCCGTCGGCGTGGCTGCGGCATTGTCTTCGCTGCGACAGTCGGAGTCGCTGTCAGCCGTGGGGGATGGCACAACGCGCTGGTCCTGCGGAACCTCCGGAGTGCCGGCCTCCGGCGAAGCAGCGTCACCGTCGGTAGCGGAGGGAGTGTTCTCCGTGCCGTCGTCAAGCGAGCCCTCGCCCGGAGGAGTGATGCGCGTATCCGGCACGCAGGTGGCGCCGAGATCCTCGATTGGTTCGGCATCGCCCAGCGGCTTATTCGTGCGGACGACCGGTGGGATTGGGCCTTCAAGGACGTTGAGCTGCATGGCGTCGGCGAAGTCCTCGCGGGGATCGAGGATTGTCGTCGAATCGCAGGCATGGCGAAGTGCACCGGACATGGAGTCCCAGCCGAAGCCGTAGAGATGCACACGCACACCGGCAGCCGAAGCCTCAGCGACGCCGGGCAGCATGTCCGCATCGCCCGAGACCAGCACGATATCGGAAACTTGGTTGCGCAGGCCGGCGACGACCATGTCTGCGACGAGTCGCGTATCGACGGCCTTCTGAGTCCGTCGGTCACCCCATTCAATGAGCTGACCCGCGCGCAGCTGCACACCATCGATCGTGCGCAGTGAGCGCTGGTAACGATGCGGCCCCGACTCCGGGATGCCGTCGTACCAAAGTTGCCGCTGAACTGGCTGGTTCAGCTGCTGGTTAATCATTCGGTCAAGGACACTAACTACTTCTCTAAGGTCGATTTCTAATTGCCCGCGGGCTCCGGTTTCCCACGAGTTGTAAAAGCTCGCCAATAAATATGACGTATCGACGAACACCAATGTGCGTTCAAGCATGGCTCCTAATTCCTGATTCTTTATTAACTAAATAAGCAAACCGGTTACATCGACAAGGATGCCCGAATAATTCATTCTATGCGCTAAACATGTTTAACTTCAGGGACTATTCTTAATAAGCCGCATCACTTTGACCGCTCTTCGCGGGTTGGCAGGAGTGCGAGTCGACGAGAAGGCACCGATCAATTTAGGTATTGACGTGCAAAGAAATCGCCCCGCGAAGAGTACGACCACACAGGAGAAGGGGAGTTACAAACAGTTATGAGACGCTGGTTCGGCCTATTGGTTCTCATTACTGTGTTGGGACAAGCGGTTTTCAACGGCGGTCGCGTGCTGCTTTCTTGGCGAGTCCTCGATTTTGGCGGTTCCGCCGCCACCGTCGGCTGGTTCACTGCCGCATTTTCACTTGTACCTCTTATTATTGCGCTTCCCGCCGGCAAGCTTGTCGACAGTCATCGCGCCACCGAAGTCATGTACTCCGGTCTCGTCGCCACCGTCATCGCGGCAGCAGTAATGGCGCTCTCGCCGAACCTACCTATTCTTCTGCTCGGCTACGTGGCCCTGGGTTTTGCCCACATGACCACGCTCATCGCCGCTCAAGGCATGGTTTCGCACCTGCGTGGCGGCGTCGCCGGGCTCGATAGCCTCTTTGCTTATTTCACGCTCGGAATTTCCGTCGGGCAGTTCCTCGGCATTGTCGGTGCAGGTCTGCTCACTCCCAACCACGACGGCAGCACTATGACCGCTACAACTTTCGCGCTCTGGGTGATGACGGGAATCGGCGCGGTCGCCCTGGTCATCGGCTGGCCGGTCGCAACTGCTTATCGACGGCACGAAGCGAATGCAGCCGCCGAAGTGCAAGCTGCTAGCTCAACTGAGCAATCCCCGGCGTCGACTGTTAGCGACCGCAGCCGGATGGACAAGAGGCGGCCGGCGCAGGCCGAAGCCAGCGGCGCATCGGTCCTAAGCATCCTGCGTATCGACGGCATGTCCAGCGCCATGGCTGTATCAATTGCGGTCATCGTAGCCATTGACCTGTTGACGGCATATGTGCCGGTGCTGGGACGCGAACTGGGCTTTAGTGTTGCCGAGGTGACGGCAATCCTTGGTGCGCGTAGTGGCCTCGCGATTATTTCCCGAGCCCTCATGCCGACTGTTTTGCACCGAGCTAATCGCAATCGAGTCCTTATCATTGCAGTTTGTGCCGGTGTCCTGCCGCTTTTGGCAATGCCGTGGCTACAGAGTGCGTGGCTGATGGTTGTCGCGGTTGGTATCTGTGGCTTGGCGTGGGGTTTTGTCATGCCCATGTCAATGACGTGGGTGAGCTCCCTGGTGGATGCCGAGGTGCGCGCTCAGGCGCTATCCATCCGACTGATGGGTAACCGCTTGGCGCAGGTCATCCTGCCGCCGGTAGCTGGCTTGGGTGCTACCGCGATGGGTGCGGGAAGCGTGTTTCTGGGGGCGGGTGCGCTGATGGGGGTCGCGTCTGCCACTGCTTGGCGACGACTCGCAGGTGACAAGGCGGCTCTGACTAAGTAATTGGTCGATTGCTGAGTTGCTGAAAAGTAGCGCCCGAGCCGTAGGAAGGCTCAAATCTGGCGTACAGAGTTAACTAAAGTGATTCGTTTTCCAGGTTCTACCAGCGGATTCGCTTAAATAGGGGCATGTGTGTAATGTATCTGGAGGTCAGCGCGGCCAGGCAGTTTATG
>NZ_JVPT01000011.1:0-10069 GCF_001055915.1 Corynebacterium sp. 212_CJEI
CTCTTGGGCGGCGAGGCTGTCTCGCACGGCGTGTGGGAGACCTTGCGAAAGGCCGATGACGTGCGCGGATACAACCTCTATGGACCCACCGAGTACACCATCAACGCCCTGGGTGCTGGCACGGATGAGAGCGCCACGCCCGTGATCGGAATGCCGGTGGATCGCACGGCGGCGTTCGTTTTGGACCCGTGGTTGCGCCCCGTTCCTACAGGAGCGCCGGGTGAGCTCTACCTCGCGGGCAGCGGCTTAGCGCAGGAGTATCATGGGCTCGCGGCGCGCACCGCCAGCTCCATGGTCGCCTGCCCGTGGGGCGCCCCGGGTGAGCGGATGTATCGCACGGGAGACATCGTCCGCGTGCGTGCGGATGGCATGTTCGAGTACCTCGGACGCAGCGACGATCAGGTGAAAATTCGTGGTCACCGCGTGGATCCCGGCGACGTCTCGGCCGCCGTGTCCCGCGGCGTTGATCCCCGCATCCTCCACTGCGTGACCGTTCCTGTTCGTATATCCGACGCCACACTCCTGGCCTGTCACCTCGTGGCCCCACAACTGCGCGATGCGGACCAGGGGGAGCGGCAGAGTTTCCTGACTGGCGTGCGTAATGCATTGCGCGAGGAACTGCCCAGCTACATGATCCCGGATCGATGGTCGATCGTGGATGAGTTGCCGGTGACGTCGAATGGAAAGACCGACCTTGCTGCACTGGGTGAGGGAGAAAGGATCACGGAGAAGGGCCGCGAACCGGCGAACGAAACCGAGGAGATCACGGCGGAGCTGTTTGCCGAATCGCTAGATATTGAGCCCGAGGACGTGCCGGTGGATGCTGATTACTTTGACATGGGTGGGCACTCCATGGCGGTCATCAAGCTCTGCGCACTGCTGCGTGGAGAGCTGGGAGTGGAGGTTGGCGTGCGCGAATTCTACGGTCTGCGGACAGTCGAGCGCGTGGCGGAGTTTGTGGAGGCGCGCTCGTAGATTCAGCCCAGCAATTCGGCGAGTGCCGGGATGATCCCGTGGCGCCACATCGCAGGGTCGTGGCCACCGGGCGTGCGGTGATTGGTGGTGGGAAAGCCGCGGCGTGTCAGGGCATCGGCCACTGCATCCACGTGTCGTTGCATGGGCGGCTCTTCTGCACCGCACGTCAGTACGATGCGTGCCAGACCGGAGCCACTGTGAGCCGCAGGATTTTCGAGTGAGGGGCCAGTGAGCTGTGCGGCAATGTCGCCTCCTGCGGGCCCGTCCGAGAGCGTGTCCGCGAGCTCTGCAGAACGGTCAGCGGACCACCAGACGGCAGGGGACTGGGCGATGGCTCCTTTGATTGCAGGCGTGGTTTCGGTGGAAGCCGTAAGAGCTGCGCGCAGGGCGGAGAGACCGCCGAAGCTTTGCCCCACCAGGACTATGTGGCTGCTGTTGATGATCGGCGGAAGCTCGGTGGCCAGTGCGCTGGCGAATGTTTGGGAGGTGTACTCCTCGCTGCGGTCTTTGGCTGCCGGCAGGAAGACGCGGTTGATCTGGGGGATAAGCCCTGCCGTGACTGCCCGGTCCAGTGCGCCCGTGAGGTCATGCAGATGGATCCAGTCATCGCCATCCAAAAACACCACGGTGGTATCCGCACCGCGGTCATCGAGGCGCGCGGTGCAGCGCCTGCCGAATACCTTCCGGTCGATGGACAGGCGTGCGCCGGGCAAGTCCGCGATGACTTCTGGGGAGCGAGGCGGCCAGAGTGTCTGGTCCACAGAATCGCCGCTCAATAGGCTCGCCTGTGGGCCTGCGCCGTGTGCGTTATGTGGATCGGGATATTTCAGCTCGCCGGATTGAAAGCTATAGGTCACTGCTGAGTGCGCCGGGATGCGCACATCGACGGTGGACATCGATTCGGTGAGCTCGACGTTCGAGCGGTAGGGGTCCGGGAAAACGAGGGCTTCCGCATCCGCGGGCACCGAGATTCGGTGAAGGGTGGTCACGTCCGGGGAGTCTGGCATGAAAATTGCGCCACTTTCATCATTGACTACATAGGTAAACCTAAGCTAACATCCCCTGCATGCGAGTTGCTGTTTTCGGCTATCAGTCGTGGGGACACCGGACGTTGTCTGCGGTCATCAATGCTGGTCATGAAGTAGTTTTGGTAGTTACGCACCCTGCCAGCGATCACCCTTATGAGCAAATGTGGGCAGACTCCGTTGAGGAGCTCGCCAGCGAACATGAGCTCCAGGTGTGTGTCACTGAGCGCGTGGGTCAAGACGTCATTGAGGCGTTGCGCGATGCTGCACCAGACATCATCGTGGCCAACAATTGGCGAACCTGGCTTCCTCCCGAGGTTTTCAGCCTGGCCAAGCACGGCGCATTGAATGTCCACGATGGTCTCCTGCCCGAGTACGCCGGATTTTCGCCCATCCTGTGGGCGCTGTTGAACCGGGAAACTCACGTGGGCGTCACTGTGCACGAGATGGATGAAGTGCTGGACGGCGGACCCATCGTTGCCCAGCGCGCGATCCCCGTGGGTCCGCAGGACACCACCACGGATCTCGTGGCCAAGACCATCGACCTCATCGAGCCCCTCGTGGAACGCGCATTGAGTGACGTCGCCCAAGGCACCGCCACTGCGCAACCTCAAGATCCCACCCGCGCTACGTACTTCCACAAGCGCGGCGAGCAGGAATCTCGCATAGATTTCACCCAACCTGCGGAAGATATCGCCTTGCTGGTCAGGGCGCAGTCCGACCCGTACCCCAATGCTTACTTTGAATTCCGAGGCCAGCGCGTCCGCGTGCTTTCCGCGCACGTCTCGCAGGGCCGCTTCGGCGGAACCCCCGGCCGAGTCACCATCCCTCACGAGGGAGGAATCGCGGTGGTCTGTGGATCGCCCCGTGCCAACGTGCCGGCGCCGGCGATTGTTCTGGATCGTGTTCGTCTCGACGACAACTCGGAACTGACCGCCACCGAATTCTTTGGACATAGGGCTGGATATATCCAACCAAAGGTTTGACCTTTCCCTTTTGTGTACGGGCCACGCCTCGCGCGGAAATCCGTCACCAGTAACAACGGAGAAAAATGACACTCAAGAAGATTCTCGTTAGCACCGCTGCTGTGCTGACCTTGGGCGCGGCACTGACCGCTTGCTCGACTGATGACCAGTCCGGAAATTCCGGGGACTCCCAGGCAGTCAACGCCGAGCAGGGCGCATTCCCCACCACCATCGAGCACCGCTACGGCTCCACCGAAATCAAGGAAGCCCCGCAGCGCGTGGTCTCCTTGGGCTACACGGATCAGGACGCACTGCTGGCGCTGGGAGTTACTCCTGTCTCCGTGAAGTACTGGGACGGAATGACCCCGGATGGTCAGGCTGCGGGCAACTGGTCCAATGACAAGATCGAGGGCGACACTCCTCGGATCGACAAGGACACAGAAGTCAACGCGGAAGCCATCGCCAAGGACAATCCAGACCTCATCGTGGCCGTGTACTCGGACATCGATGAAGACACGTACAAGAAGCTGTCTGAGATCGCCCCTGTCGTCGTACAAAAGGGCGAATACGAAGAACTACAGCAACCATGGGACGTGACCACGGAAGAGATCGGGCAGGCCGTGGGCAAGCCTGAAGAGGCAAAGCGCCAGGTGGAGCAGGTCAAGGAGAAGTTCGCAGAGCTCAAGGGCCGCCACCCAGAATGGGCCGAAAAGGAACTCGGCGTGGCCACTGTCTCCGACGAGAGCCTGGCTGTCTTTGCCGAGGGCGATCCGCGTAGCCGCTTCTTCACCGAGCTGGGATTCAAGATCAACCCGGCCTACGCGGGCATCACCAAGGACAAGTTCTACGGTGAGGTCTCCAAGGAAAACGCAGACCAGATCAACTCTGACGTGCTGGTGTGGGATCAACTGTCTTACTCTCCGAAGCAGAGCAAGGCTTCTGTGACCGAGGATCCGATCGTGGGCAAGCTGCCCGCCGTGAAGGACGGACACAGTGTCTACCTGGAAGGCGACCTGGAAAAGGCCTTCGGATGGCAGACCGTGCTGAGCCTGAACTACCTGCTGGACAAGATCGAGCAGCCGTTGGCAGACGCCACGAAGTAGTCTGAATCAACTGCCGAACCGTCCCGCATGAACGTGCTGGGGCGGTTTTGCTGTTGCTGGCTAGGGGACGGGCACTCATGGGGATAACGGATGCACGCTAGGGGCGAGCTGCCTGTATTCCGGTCAGAAACCGGGGTAAGAATAGACCAGTTGTTTTCTAGAAGGGATTCCCTGTGCACTTAAGCGACCTCATGGACGCCACCACCCTGCTCCAGAACTTTGGCGGCTGGGCGCTCGGCGGCATTGCGCTGATTATCTTTATTGAATCCGGCGTGCTCTTCCCGTTCCTCCCCGGCGATTCCATGCTGGTCACCGCGGCAATCTTGCGCGATCAGCTGGGCTTGAACGTTCCGATTCTGGTGGGCGTGGCCATCGTCGCGGCGTTCTTGGGCGACCAGGTAGGTTTCTGGCTCGGCCACCGCTTTGGCCGCAAGTTGTTTAAGCCCGACGCCAAGATCCTCATAACCGAGCACCTCGAACAAGCCGAGGCTTTCTTCCTGAAGTACGGGCCGTTGGCTCTGGTACTGGGGCGCTTCATCCCGATCGTGCGTACCTACATTCCCGTGGCCGCTGGTACCGCGGAGATGCCGTACAAGAAGTTCGTGGGATGGAACGTCACGGGTGCAGTGCTGTGGATTGTCAGCATGGTCGGCATTGGCGTGCTGCTGGGGGATATCCCGGGCATTGCGGATCGCATCGACATGATCGCCATCGTCATCGTGCTGGTGTCTGTGACTCCGGTGGTGATTTCCGCGATGATCAACTGGCGGAAGTCCAAGAAGACTCCCGCCCAGGAGCTGATGGAGGACTAAGCCCTGATCGTCACTTGGGGACGATCAGCGGACCGCCGGTGACAGGATCCTCGATGACTAGCGCGTTGAGGGCAAACGCCTCGAGCAGTAGCTCTGGGGTAATGACCTCGCTGGGACGCCCGGTGGCGAGGACCTGTCCATCCTTCATCACCACGAGATTATCGCTGTAGCGTACAGCCAAGTTGAGATCGTGCAGCACCATCACCACAGTCCGATCCAGCTCTCGGCGTAGACGCTGCACCAGCTCCAAAATCTCTACCGACGTGGCCAGATCCAGGTAGGTGGTGGGCTCGTCCAGGAACAGGATGTCCGTGTTCTGCGCAAGAACCATGGAGATCCACACACGCTGCCGCTGCCCTCCGGACAGAGAATCCAGGGTGCGCTCCGCCAGCCCCATCGAGCCAGTCATTTCCAGCGCCTTGTGCACCTCGGCTTCGTCCGTGGACGACCACTGACGGATCCACGATTGGTGTGGGTGCCGACCGCGCGAGACGAGATCAGCCACGTTGAGTCCCTCCGGGGCGGTAGGGGTTTGTGGCAGCACGCTGATGGTCCGTGCGAGGTCCTTGCGCCTGATGGATGAGATATCGGCGCCGTCTAACAGCACTTCGCCCTCATTCGCCGGAAGGAGACGAGACATGGCTCGCAACAACGTGGATTTGCCGCAGCCATTGGGGCCGATGATTGTGGTGATCTGCCCGCGAGGAAAGTCCACGTCCAAGCCTTCGATGACCGTCCGGTCGCCGTAGCCCACGGCGAGGCCGCGTGCGCTCATGCTGTGCTTCTGAGTCATGTGTCCTTCTTTGTTCGCGGCACTGCTAACTTCCAGGGTGGGATCTTTTCTCATGCCGTGGTTGACCTATTCCGTTGGACCAGCAAATAAATAAGGAACGCACCGCCGATTGCCGAGGTGAGAATGCCCACCGGCAGCTCTACGGGCAGAAGAGTTTGGGTGCTGATATCTGCCAGCAGGAGTAGCGCAGCGCCGGTCAGCGCAGAGGCCAGAAGCGGTGGTGCAGAGCAGTTGCACAAGCGCAGCGCCACCTGTGGGGCCACGAAGGCGACGAACCCGATGGGGCCAGCGGCCGAGACCGCCACTGCTGCCAAAGCCACGGCAGCGGCGAGCAGAAGCACCTGCACACCCTGGACGTTTTGTCCCAAAGCCCGTGCAGTATCCGAGCCCAGCAAGGTGGCTAAAAGTTGGTGACCAATCCAGGCCAGCAGCGGTGTAAACACCAACACAACAATGGCGATGGGCCACATCTTGGACCAGTCCGCAGTGCTCAGGGAGCCAGTAAGCCAGAACTGCGCGGCCGCGGCATCGCGCAACTCCGTGCGGATCATCAGGAAGTTGATATACGAGGTCAACAGAGCAGAGATGATGATGCCGAACAGCACTAGCCGGAAGGAATCAGTCGATCTCCTCCACGCCAGAGCCCACATCACCGTTGCGGTGACAGCCGCACCAAGCACCGCGGCCAAGGGAATGCCGATGCTGCTGAGCCAGCCGAGGAAACCACCAGCGCCACCACCCAGAGTGATGACGGTGACCGCGGCCGCGGACGCGCCCGTAGTGAAGCCCAAGATATCCGGGCTGGCCAGCGCATTGCGAGTCACGGACTGAGTGAGGGCTCCGGATAATCCCAGCGCACAGCCCACCAGAATGGCCGTCAGCGCACGAGGCATGCGCCAATCCAAAACCACCAGACGCTCAATGCGGGTGCCCTGGCCGGTGAACAGCACCTCCAGCACACGAGCCGGGGACACAGGATAGTCACCCAGGCCGATGGAGACCGCCGCTAGCAAGACGATCGCCACGAGCAGCAATAGAGACACCGTCAACGCGCGAGGGCGCCAGACCACAGAAAATGAGCCCACGCGGAATGGCGGGCGCCCAGGGATAGTGGAAGAGGTAGGGCGGGCAAGGAGGGAACTCATTAAATGGCCACCACCCGGCGTCGATAAATAAGGGCGATGAAGAACGGCGCGCCCACGAACGCGAGGATGATGCCTACTTGCAACTCGCCCGGACGAGCGATCAGACGGCCCACCACGTCTGCGAACAGCATCATCACCGCACCCGTCAGGGCAGAGTAAGGGAGGATCCAGCGGTAATCAGGGCCCGTGATGGCGCGCACGAGGTGCGGGACCACCAGGCCGATGAAGGTGATGGGGCCGGCGGCAGCTGTCGCGGCACCGGCCAGCAGTGCGATCAGAGCCATGCCAATCAGGCGGGCGCGCTGGGTGTTGATGCCCAGTCCGGAGGCGATGTCATCGCCCAGATTCAGGAGGTTTAGCTGCGGTGCCGTGATGAACGCCAGCAGGAGGCCCACCAGGATAAACGGCAGCACGCCGTAGAACACGGTGAGATCCCGGCCCGCGATGGAGCCGACGGTCCAGAAGCGCATGCGATCCAGATTGGCATCGTCAGTGAGGATAAAACCGCTGATGATGGCGCTGAGGACCGCGGACAAAGCCGCGCCGCCGAGGACCAGCGTCATTGGATTGGCCTGTCCTCCTCCTATGGACGCCAAACTAAACACCAACGCAGTAGCAGCGATGGCCCCACCGAACGCCCACATGCTGGTAGCCCACACGGACGTCACACCCAGCAAGGAGAAGCTGGCAACCACGGCCAGGGACGCACCGTAGTTGATGCCGAGAATGCCCGTGTCCGCGAGAGGGTTGCGCGTGTGCCCTTGGATCAATGCACCGGAGGCGCCAAGGGCAGCACCGGCGACTAGGCCCAACAGGGTGCGGGGAATGCGGAGCTCGACGATCACGCGCTGATCCACATTCAGCCCCTCCGCGTGGCCGAACGCCGTGCCGAGATCGCGGAACACGGCGGACACTTCTCCAAAAGGGATCTGCCGTGATCCAAACACGATGCTGGCAACGATGCTGGCGAGCAATAGGAGGAAAAGGACGCCGAGGCCGACGAGGCGACGCGGGATTTTACCTGATGGAGCGCTGGCAGAAGCGTCCGCAGTAGCGTCCGCGCGAGACCCCAGGTGTGATTGAGAAGGGGATTGCGCATGCGGGGTAGAGATAGCCATGCATCCCTCCTTGACGCGTGAAAGTCCATGATCTTAACGGGAGCAAGCTTATATGAACAAGGTAAGCCTAATCAAAGTACTACAAGGAGGGATTGTGGAGCTGTGCAGGTGAGTGTGTGAGCCAGCAGGTGCGGCTAGTGAGGTCGGTCGGCCCTGAATGGCGCCGACCCTACACCTCAGCTCTATGCTTCTGAGCAGGGATTTGGACATGTTTTAGCTGGTTGCTAGGCTAGTCAGGTCTTGCCGTAGGTAGGTACCCCCATGTTCTTTTTTTCGACGCTAACGCGTCAAAATCCCGGGAATGCCACATGACCTGCGGAAAGAGTCTCCCGCTACAAGGGAGAAAAACTGTACATCCACTTTGTTACAGGCCCCTCGCCCGAAGCGGCCGCACGGATAAAGGCAGCGAGCACCCCTAACTACTGAGTTAGGCGGAGCGTGAGTAGCCAGCGATCGTGCGGTACACGCGATTCATCAAGGGTGAGCACGGGAACCGTAACGAAAAAGGCAACAGGTCACTTCACATGACCATGACTGATCCGATTGCGGACATGTTGTCACGAGTGCGCAACGCAAACAATGCGTTCCACGACACCGTGTCTATGCCATCCTCCAAGATCAAGGCCAACATCGCCGAAATCTTGAAGCAGGAAGGCTACATCGCCGACTACTCCGTTAACGACGAGACCGTCGGCAAGACCCTGGAGCTTAACCTGAAGTACGGCCCATCTCGCGAGCGTTCCATCGCTGGCGTGCGTCGTGTTTCCAAGCCGGGTCTGCGCGTTTACGCAAAGTCCACTAATCTGCCAAAGGTTCTCGGTGGCCTGGGCGTGGCTATTATCTCCACGTCCCAGGGTCTGCTGACTGACCGTGAGGCCAACAACAAGGGCGTGGGCGGAGAAGTCCTCGCCTACGTCTGGTAAGAGGAGGTTTAACCATGTCTCGTATTGGCAAGGCACCGGTGACCGTCCCCTCTGGCGTCACCGTCACCATCAACGGCCAGAACGTTGAAGTCAAGGGTCCTAAGGGCACCCTGGCTGAAGAGATTCCGGCACCAATCACCGTGGCTCAGGAAGGCGAAGAACTCGTCGTCTCCCGCCCCGATGACCGCCGCAAGAACCGTTCCCTGCACGGCCTGTCCCGCTCCCTGATCAACAACATGGTCGTGGGCGTTACTACTGGCTACACCATCAAGATGGAAATCTTCGGTGTGGGTTACCGTGTGCAGCTCAAGGGCCAGAACCTGGAGTTCGCACTGGGCTACTCTCACCCAGTCCTGATTGAGGCGCCTGAGGGCATCAAGTTTGCCGTCGACGGAAACACCAAGTTCTCCATCGAAGGCATCAACAAGCAGCAGGTTGGACAGATCGCCGCTAACATCCGCCGTCTGCGGAAGGATGACCCATACAAGGGTAAGGGCATCCGTTACGAAGGCGAGCAGGTCCGTCGCAAGGATGGAAAGACGGGTAAGTAATGAGCAACAACGCAACGAACAAGGAAGGCCAGCGTTTGCCGGTGGGCAAGGACATCTCCACCCGCCGTCGCAACGCTCGCGCACGTCGCCACTTCCGTATCCGCAAGACCCTGTCCGGCACCCCAGAGACTCCACGTCTCGTTGTGCACCGTACCTCTCGTCACATGCACGTTCAGGTCATCGACGACACCGTCGGTCACACCCTGTGCGCTGCGTCCACCCTCGAAGCAGAGGTCCGTGGAGTCGAGGGCGACAAGAAGGCACGTGGCGCCAAGGTTGGCGAACTGATCGCACAGCGTGCGAAGGAAGCTGGCATCGAGGCAGTCGTCTTCGACCGCGCTGGCTACCAGTACCACGGCCGCGTCGCCGCTCTGGCTGACGCCGCCCGCGAAGGTGGTCTGAAGTTCTAATGACCACCAACACCATGAACTCCAACGGAAGGAACGCGTGATGTCGGAACGTGACCGTAACGGCGGACGCTCCGCCGATAACAACCGCAACGATCGCAACGAGCGCGGCGGCCGCAACGACCGCGGTGGCCGTAACGATCGTCGCAACAACCAGCAGGACGAGCGCAACCAGTACATCGAGCGCGTCGTCACCATCAACCGTGTGTCCAAGGTCGTCAAGGGTGGTCGTCGCTTCAGCTTCACCGCTCT
>NZ_JVPT01000012.1:0-337 GCF_001055915.1 Corynebacterium sp. 212_CJEI
GCCGCCTACACCCCCTCTGACCTGGGGTTTTGTCGCCTACACCCCCTCTGACCTGCACATATACAGAGTTATCTAGGACAGCTGGGGCAGTTTTTGCAGGTTATCCCTTGGTTTGTCGCACCCTCGGCCTCACTTTCCCGAGGAGTTTTTCCCTTTATCCGCCTTATCAATTAATAGGCTTGGGCTTATTAATCCACTGTGTAGCCGTTTACGCGCTCTCCTGCGGCGCACAGCTGTAGTGAGACACACACCAGCCGAGCGAGTTTGTAGCCCCTCGCAAGCGGCCTTTTCCCAGCCTCGCCGCCTGCTCTGGCCCATTCCCCCCTCACCTCGCGCT
>NZ_JVPT01000013.1:0-18223 GCF_001055915.1 Corynebacterium sp. 212_CJEI
CCCCCCCCCCAAGACCGGGGGGGGAATACCGCCTAAACTAGGCGGCTTGCTCCCGGCCCGGGATTTCCAACGAAAAACTCCGGTTCCGGCATTCCTCTGTCACGGAAGGCCGACGCAACTGCATTCGCTGCAGCACTGACACGGTCGTGTGGCAGCAGCGCAATGGCACTGCCGCCAAAGCCACCGCCAGTCATTCGGGCACCAAGCGCCCCCTGCTCAAGCGCTACGTCCACAGCAAGATCCAGCTCTGGACAGGAAACTTCGTAGTCATTCCTCAGCGAAAGATGGCTTGCCACCATCAACGTGCCAAAGGCCTCGAAGTCCCCCTCGGAAAGCTTTTCAATCGCCTGTGCCGTCCGGTCAATTTCGGTAACAACGTGACGTACTCGGCGCGCCACGGTATCAACCCATTGATCCCTATCTGCCTCAGCTGGGACGTTCTCCTTCGCCCAATTGATAGCAGCACCAACTGCATCATCCAGACCGCGGAAATCAGATACCCCAAGACCATTTGTCACGGCATCGATGATTCCGCGACGCGTCGCATACTGACCATCCGAGAGACTATGCCGAACGTTGGTGTTGATTACCAAAACCTCTAGGTCCTCGTCTGCGAAAGCAGCCTTTACAAGCTGGTCAGAACTCTTCGCAAAATCAATCACCAGTGCGTGGTTTTCCTTGCCCTTGATGGAAATACGCTGATCCAGACCGCCGGTAGAGGCACCAATGACCTCATTTTCTGCGCGGATAGCCGCCTCAACAATTCCCTGCTGCTCTTCATCGTTTGGTGCGCGCCCGTGGACGAGCTCAAAGGCTGCAACGCCGACAGAACACTCCAGAGCGGCGGAGCTGGAGAGCCCGGAACCGATCGGAACATCGGAGGAAATCGCAATGTCAAGGCTTGGACAATCCGCGGGCAACAGCCCTGCCTCACGCATAGCCCAGATAGTGCCAACTGCGTATCCCGTCCAATTTGCAGGAGAGTTCGGACCGACATCGGACATTGCGATAGCAACCGGCTTGTCACCGTCTGCGACGTCGTCCTTGTCCATCAAGTCCGAAACAACTCGCACTGTCCACGAGTCACCAGCAGCCTGGGCACCCACCGCTGCGAAAGTACTCTGTGCCAACGCGAATGGCAGACAGATACCACCGGCATAATCGACATGCTCGCCAATCAGGTTGACTCTGCCTGGGGCGCGGAAGACGCCCTGTGGTTCCGAACCGAAACTGCGGCGGAATTGCTCAGTTACGTCAGATACCGCCTGTTTATGGGAGCGAGTGGGAAGCCAGCGAGTCTGGCCAACTTCCCGGAAGCGGTCAGCGATTGCCTCCGGGGTCGTGTCCGAAATCCAGGCTCCTTGCCCGGACTCTGAACCCGCGAGGAACTTCATGCGTCCTGCAGAGCGCATCATGGAATAGAGCTGCAGGTGGAGGCGGCCAAACTGGTGATCCTCGCCTACCGGAGCTTGGTTCCATGCTGCGATGTACGGCGTTTTGTCGATGCCGGGGAAGAATCGGTCAATACGTCGCAGCAGGTCAAGGTACATTGCTGTCAGTTCGTCCTTCTCCGCATCGGTCAGCTCCTGAAAACTACCGACAGCGCGGTTAGCCATAATCATGACTTCGACTGGCCACTTAGCTGCAGCTGGGACGAATGCGGTGAAGTACTCCCCTTCTGCGATGATCCGTCGACCTGAAGCCTTTTCGGCCTCCAGGACATCCTCAAAGAGGTCACGACCGGTGGTTTCGAAGTGGGCTTTCGCGCGTGAAACAATGGCTGCCGCACGTGGGGGCAGATACGGGTACGAGTAAATCTGCCCATGAGGATGCTGCAGCGTTACCCCAATTTCCTTGCCCCTGTTTTCAAAGGGGAACACCAACCTCACACCTTCGAGCTTGCTGAGTTCCGCAGTGCGGTGCGCCCACGCTTCAATAACGGTGCGAGCACGAGTAAAGGTCAGATCCCGGAAGGAGTCCGAAACATTCGGGGTAAAGCAGACAACCTCACACCGAGCCAAGGCCGGCTTCCGCGGGAAAATCTCGGCGCCGTCGACAGTTTGGGCAAAGTCATCCGGAACTTCCATGTGCATGGAAAGCGAAGGGAAGCGGTTTTCAAAAACCACCACGTCGTAGTCACTGGCAGGCACCTCTGTGGGAAGTTGTCCCGGCAGCGTCGGAGCTAGTGGGTTCTCACCAGCAGGAGGCATAAAGGTGCGGTTCATGCGGTGCGCCGCGTAGCAGTACCACTCACCCGTCAGCGGATCTTGGCGCAGCTCCGACTCCGTAATCGCCTGTGGCAAATCACGTTCGTCGGTTAACTTTCGAGTCTTTTTGCCCGAGACATAGTCCGGTTCATCGTCGAAGTAGATTAGCTCGCGACCGTCGGCAAGCGTAGTGCGCGTTACCGAAAAAGCGTGAGAATGCTGGTCATCGGTTGTCATTTTTACTCCTTATGATTCTTCGACAACCGTTGGGCGCAGTTTTGCCCAGGTATAGAAAACGATTGCAAAGAGAAGCAGGGCTATGCCGCTGTACAGGTTATACATCGGCTCTTTGGCAACACTGGTCTCCGGGTTAACTCCAGGATCGAGGAACAGCCACGACAGCAGCAAAATGATGCCGTAAAGACCAAGCAGCGCCCCAATGACATTGCGAATGTCAAAGGCACCTGCTTTCTTATTACCCGTGCTGATAGTCGCTTCTACAGTTGAATTGTTGTGTGTCCGTGACATGATTTCTCACTAGCTCCTATGCGAAAACGATGTTAAGAACTACGGCCATCACCAGGCACAAAATACCCAGCGGAACAGTTCGCTGTAACAATGGCAGCTCTGCCTCAGCAGCGTCTGTGAAGTGAGCCTTCGGCGTGACGGACTTGACGAAGCCCACCAGCTCCTCATCGGGTTTCGGCGTTGTCATGAGCGAAACGACCACAGCCACCACAATATCGACGACGAATGCCACGGAGGCGGCAGCGAACGCAGTGCCCTGCCCCGGCAGCTCAAAGATAGTTGCGTTTGCCGACGTGAACTCGGAGATGTACCAGTACAAAATCGCAGCACCCGTTCCTGCGAGCAGAGACGTCCAACCTGCTGTCGGCGTCATGCGCTTCCAGAACATACCGATAAGGAAGGTAGCGAACAACGGTGCGTTGAAGAAGCCGAATAGCGTCTGCAGGTAGTCCATGACGTTGCCGAAATTATCGGCAATCAATGCGGTGAACACTGCGATGCCGGTCGCGCCAATGGTAGCGATACGACCAACCTTGAGGTAGTAATCATCTGCTCGATTTTTGACGACGTAGGTCTGCCAAATGTCGTAGCTAAAGACTGTGTTGAACGCGGAGATATTCGCCGCCATACCTGCCATAAAGGCTGCTAGTAGCCCTGCAATAGCGATGCCCAGCAGGCCGTTGGGAAGCAAATCTCTCATTAGGTACAGAATTGCGTCGTTAGGCTTGGCAGTCTGATCCATGATGGGTGCGACAGTCGCGCCGGCGATCATGCCCGGCAGCACCACGATGAACGGAATGAACATCTTTGGAAACGCGCCGATAATTGGAGTCTTGCGTGCGGCCGACAGCGAATCGGCTGCCATGGATCGCTGAACCTCCACGAAGTTCGTTGTCCAATAGCCAAAGGACAGCACGAATCCCAAACCGAATACCAATCCGATGACTGAAACTACCGGGTTGTCAAAACCAGAAATATCCGTGCCCGGCCAGGTGTGGAAGTGCGATTCAGTGGCAACTTTTTCCTTAAGCCCCGACCAGCCGCCGACGCTGTGCAGACCGATTAGAGTCAGTGGCAATAGAGCTGCGACAATCACGAAGAACTGAAGTACCTCGTTGTAAATCGCTGCGGACAGTCCGCCCAACGTGATGTAGGACAGCACAATGACTGCAGCGACGACCAATGTCAGCCACAGTGGCCAGCCGAGTAGCGCATTGACCACTTTGGCCAGCAGCAAAAGGTTGATACCCGCGATGAGCAGCTGCGCGACGGCGAATGAAATCGCGTTGACAAGGTGCGCTCCGGGACCAAAACGACGCAGCATGAATTCTGGTACTGAGCGAACCTTGGAGCCATAGTAAAAGGGCATCATGACAATGCCCAGGAACACCATGGCGGGAACCGCACCAATCCAGAAGTAGTGCATGGTCTGGAAACCGTATTCCACACCATTTGCGGACATACCGACGATTTCCACTGCGCCTAGGTTGGCTGAGACGAACGCCAACCCTGTCACCCAAGCCGGCAGTGAGCGCCCAGAGAGGAAGAAGTCAATGGAGCTGGACACTTTGGCTCGTGCAGCCCAGCCAATGCCTAGGACGAATAGGAAGTATAGGGCAACAATGGAGTAATCCACCCATGATGCCTCGAGCCGTAGGGCTGATTGCGCCACTATCACGACGGCCTCCTCACAATTAGGGAGTCAAAACGTATTCAGGAAATGCACGAATTGGGATTTCTTTTTCTCGGCACCTGGCTGGTGCACGCCCATCAAGGCCGTGAAAGTGGCTCGACCTACCCCGAAGTGTGGGGCCAGATAGCCACTATCCGGAACAAAAGGAAGACCTATTCTTTTACATTCGTCCCCAAGTGTATTTTCCATTCTTAATTCCAGGTGAATTAATTAAGAAGGTTTTAACCCGATTGAGGGGGCTGCACTCTTCTGCGCTGGGAAAACTATTTTCCGCCCGTTTCCGCGCGCAGTCCCATGGCAAGAGTTGTTGTCTCTCCAGCCTGAACTCGCAGCAAACCGGTACCGGAGCGTAGCGCATCCGGCGGACATGTCATTGGCTCCACCGCAATCGCATTCCCGTGCCCAGGAAATCCTTCTCGTCGTCCGGCGTCCGCAACATAGACCTGGAAAAACCTGAATTCATCATCGGCCCAGAGCACAGCACCCTTGCCATTTGGCCCAACCAAATGCGCTTCACGACGGCGCGGCGAGTCACTCCCCGCTGTCTCCTCGGCAGCAAAGAAGCAGTGATCCAGCCACAGTCCATCCAGGGATACTCCCTCTCGAAGGCTGGGAACCACCGTCTCGGCTGGCACCGCTGGGCCGGCGGGCAAGTTTCGAATTGGCTCCAGTGGCAGGTTTTTATCAACGGGCAACCGCAGTGTGCAACTGCCGAAGTCAGCGCCCAACGCGCTTAAATAGGGATGCCAGCCCAGACCAAACGGGCACTCCCTATCGCTGCGATTATGCACTGTGAACTCCGCCGATAGGCCATCTGAGGCTGTGACTTGCCAACGCACGGTCAGACCGAGTTCCCAAGGCCAGCCCGGCTGCGGCTCAACTTCCACGCCCAAGGTGACGCTGCTGTCATCAGAATCGACCACAGACCAAACGCGATCTGCAACAAACCCGTGAATAGCATTCGCCCGGGACGGCTCCGAAATATCTAGCCGATGTACTTCCCCATCAAAGATGAATACTCCGTCAGCGACCCTGTTCGGCCACGGAGCCAGGAGCGTACCTGCGGACAACGGTGGATTGAACCCTTTGGGATAGTCAGTCAGCAGTGGCAGGCCACAGTACTCCAGTGATCTCGGACCACCACCGAACAGGGAAATACTTGCGACATAGTCACCGGCCGCAATGTCAATGAATTCATGATCGTGCGCGACAAGTTGCATGCGCAAATCACCTTCCACGTGGGTTCGAAAATTAATCCGTTCGAAACCCGAGATTAACCCAAAACAAAAGCGCGGTTAGGTCAATTTGTGACCTAACCGCGCCATCGCTACACGCGTTGTCGGAGGCTACCTACAGCGCATCCTCCGTCGCCAAGCATTAGTTGTCTTCGACCGGAACCAGCGAGATCTTGCCGCGGTTGTCGATATCAGCGATTTCGACCTGAATCTTGTCGCCGACGTTGATGACATCCTCGACCTTCTCGATGCGCTTGTCGCCACCGAGCTTGGAGATGTGGATCAGACCGTCACGGCCCGGAGTCAGGGAGACGAAAGCACCGAAAGCGACAGTCTTCACGACAGCGCCCAGGTAGCGTTCGCCGACCTTCGGCAGCTGCGGGTTAGCAATGGCATTAATCTGCTCGATTGCAGCGTCCGCGGCCTTACCGGAAGTTGCCGAGACAAATACGGTGCCGTCGTCCTCGATAGAGATATCAGCACCGGTTTCCTCGGTGATGCCGTTGATGGTCTTGCCCTTCGGACCGATGAGCTCACCGATCTTCGAAGCCGGAACCTTAACGGTGGTGATCTTCGGAGCGAGACCACTCATCTCGTCCGGAGACTCGATGACCTCAGCCATGGTGGACAGGATGGCCAGACGTGCATCACGAGCCTGGGACAGAGCATCGGCCAGAACCTTCGACGGAATACCGTCGAGCTTGGTGTCCAGCTGCAGTGCGGTAATGAAGTCCGCAGTACCAGCGACCTTGAAGTCCATGTCACCGAATGCGTCTTCGGCACCGAGAATATCGGTCAGTGCGACGAAGCGGTTCTCACCGTCAACCTCGCCGGAAACCAGGCCCATGGCGATACCGGCAACCGGAGCCTTCAGCGGCACACCGGCGTTGTACAGCGACAGAGTCGAAGCACAGACCGAGCCCATGGAGGTCGAACCATTGGATCCAAGAGCCTCGGAGACCTGGCGAATGGTGTACGGGAATTCCTCGCGGGACGGCACGACCGGCAGCAGAGCGCGCTCAGCCAGTGCCCCGTGACCAATCTCGCGGCGCTTCGGAGAGCCAACACGACCGGTCTCGCCGGTGGAGTACGGCGGGAAGTTGTAGTGGTGGATGTAGCGCTTGGAGGTAACAGGAGTCAGCGAGTCAATCTGCTGCTCCATCTTCAGCATATCCAAAGTGGTGACACCCAGAATCTGGGTCTCGCCGCGCTCAAACAGCGAAGAGCCGTGGGCACGCGGAATCAGACCGACCTCAACGCCCAGGTCACGAATGTCGGTGACACCGCGACCATCGATGCGGAAGCCCTCAGCCAGAATCTTCTCACGGACAATCTGCTTCATCACTGCGTTGTATGCAGCGCGAATCTGCTTAGATGCAGCTTGCTCGTCGACATCATCGGATACGAAGCGCTCCAGCAGCTGCCCCTCGACGTCCTCCATGTACTCATTGGTGGCGTCATCTCGTTCCTGCTTACCCGGAATGGTGAGCAGCTTGGCCAGCTTCTTAGCGGACTTCTTCTCGACTGCGTTAAAAATCTCATCGCCGTATGCCGGGAACAGCGGGAACTCCTGCGTTTCCTTCGCTGCGCGCTCAGCCAGACCCTTCTGTGCCTCACACAGAACCTTGATGTGCGGCTTTGCTGCCTCGAGGCCAGCGGCGACGATGTCCTCGGTCGGCGCCGGTGCACCGTCAGCAATACGCTTGACGACGGTCTCCCCTGCTCCGGCCTCCACCATCATGATGGCGACATCTTCGACGTTCTTGCCGCGACGCTTGCGGGTGACGATACGGCCAGCGACGACCATCTCGAACAGAGCCTGCTCGTGCTGCTCCTCGGTCGGGAAAGCGACCCATGCACCCTCTGGGTGCTTGTCATCAGCAACGAGCGCGATGCGGACGCCACCGACAGCGCCGGAAACCGGCAGCCCGGAAAGCTGAGTTGCAGCTGACGCGCCGTTGATTGCGACAACGTCATAACGGTCCTTCGGATCCCAGGACATGACGGTGACGACAACCTGTACCTCGTTGCGAAGGCCCTTGACGAAGGTCGGACGCAGCGGACGGTCAATCAGACGACATGCCAGGATGGCGTCGGTGGACGGGCGGCCCTCACGGCGGAAGAACGAACCCGGAATCTTGCCCGCGGCGTACATACGCTCTTCAACGTCGACGGTCAGCGGAAAGAAATCAAAGCCCTCGCGGGGCTGGTTGGAAGCGGTGACGGTGGACAGGAGCATGGTCTCCTCGTCCAAGTAGGTGGTCACCGAACCATCGGCCTGACGAGCCAGTTGGCCCGTTTCAAAGCGAATGGTGCGGGTGCCGAAATCACCATTGTCGATGGTGGCAACGGCCTCGGTAATACCGAAATCCTCATCAAAGAAAAATTCAACAGCCTTGCTGTTGGCCATAGGTTTCTTACTCCTAGAAATAGCGGCGATCATCGATGTCGCCTGTAAAAGATCGAATGAACTTCGTTTGCGTCACGCATTCTACCAGCTAACGCGGAAAGTTCTTGTATTGGACGGATCGGAGATCTCTCACTGCATCTGGGTTCTTGCACCTACGCGGGGTTCTAGGAGTTTGCGGGGCGGGGGGCACTTATCGATGACTTTTCTTGACTCATCGATGGTTTACCGTGTCTTATCGACGAATTACCGTGTCTTATCGATGGTGCCCCGGCACTTGTGCGCACGCTTTCGATCAGCCCCTCCACATGTCGATGAGGTATTCACTTGTGGCCACGCTACAGCGCATCGATGAGTGAATACCACAACGACAAGTGATCAAAAAAAGACCCGCCGTGAGCTTCCATCCAATGGAAACCCAAACGGCGAGTCTAAAAAGCTTAAGAGCCTTGAATTAACAGAGCAACTTACACCAATGAAGCTCTGACAAACAGGACCTTAAGGAGAACCTTAGCGACGCAGACCCAGGCGCTCGATCAGCTTACGGTAGCGCTCAACGTCGTTGTCCTGCAGGTACTGCAGCAGGCCCTTGCGGCGACCGACCAGCAGCAGCAGACCACGACGGGAGTGGTGATCGTGCTTGTGGAACTTCAGGTGCTCGGTCAGCTGACGAATACGTGCGGTCAGCAGTGCAACCTGAGCCTCCGGGGAACCGGTGTCGGTCTCGTGCAGGCCGAACTCCTTGAGAATCTCAGCCTTTTCTGCAGTGTTCAAAGCCATGTAAATCTAACTCCTTGAATCAAATTATGGTCGTTTTTTCAGTCCACATTCTCGGCTTTCCCGGAACCAAACAGCGTCTGGCAACTGGTTCCTCGCAACTGCTTGTGGACCGCAGTCACAGCCGACGTTTTACTTTAACAGCTAATCGGTCTTAGCCAAAATGGCTTCGGTGTCTGCCACGTCCTGGTTCATCCGGTCAATGAGCTCCTCGACCGAGTCGAACTTCTCCATGCCGCGAATCCGGTCGACAAACTCAACCTGCCCAGCGGTGCCGTAGAGGTCCGCATGACGGTCAATCACGTAGGCCTCGACCGTTCGATCAGTGTCTCCAAAGGTCACATTAGTGCCCACCGACACGGCCGCTGGGTAGCGCACCCCAAACTCGATATCGCCCTTCGGGTCCGGCTCCGGGCGGGCTGCCGTCGGCTGAACCGTGAACCATGCCGCGTAGACACCATCAGCCGGGATTGCCAGGCCCTCAGCGAAGTCAATATTGGCGGTCGGAAAGCCCAGCTGCGCTCCTCCACGCCCCTGACCTGGAAGAACATCACCATCGACACGGTAGAAGTACCCGAGACACGAGGCGGCTGCGGACACCGCACCGTCGGCAAGCAAACCGCGAATACGTGTCGACGAAACACGTTCGGTCGAGTCCGCGGCAGTGACGTCGAGAAGGTCGACGATGGTGACGTCGACCCCACACTTACAGCCGTGCTCCGGCATAGTCTCGGCGGTACCTGCGGCCTTCTGCCCATAGGTGAAGTTCTGGCCAACGAAGACGGCCTGTGCATTCAGCTTGTCGCGGACAACGGTGCGTACAAAGTCTTCTGCGGGGATGCTGGAGAAGTTCTTGTCGAAAGGCACGACAAGCATGGCATCGATTCCCTCCGCTTCTGCCAGCTCGGCGCGACGGGACACGGTGGACAGTGCCGGCGGCACCTTATCCGGGGCAAACAGCGCTACGGGATTGGGATCGAAAGTCATCAACAGCGACTTCACGCCACGAGCGCGAGCGTCACTGACCGCAGCAGCTATCAGGCGCTTATGCCCAAGATGAATACCATCGAACACTCCGATGGTTACGACCGTGTCCCCCAGGTCTTCGGGTGCATTGTCCAAGCCATACCAAATCTCCACAAAGAGCCAGTGTAACTGGTCACCGTTTAACACACCGCATATAGCGCAACATAGGATTGCGTCTATGACCGACTTCGATCCGATTGCAGACTCCGGCATTGTTATCGTCGACAAGCCCCAAGGCTGGACAAGCCACGATGTAGTGGGCAAACTCCGTCGCATCTTCCGCACCAAGAAGGTCGGCCACTCCGGTACCCTCGACCCAATGGCCACCGGTGTGCTCGTCCTCGGCATCGGCCGCGGCACCCGTTTCCTGCCACATGTCCACGCCGACACGAAGTCCTACCAAGCCACCATTCGACTCGGCGCTGCCACGCTTACCGACGACGCCGAAGGCGAGTTGCTCTCCGAATCCTCGGCGGCATCGGTGACTGATGAAATGGTTCGAGCGGAAATTGCGAAGTTCACCGGCACAATCATGCAAAAACCCGCGGCGGTATCAGCGGTGAAGATTGACGGTGTCCGCGCCTACGAGCGCATCCGCCGTGGTGAGAAGGTCGATATCCCTGCGCGCCCAGTGACGATCACCCGCTATGAGGTTCTGGACATCCGCCACGACTCCGATCCTTCGCGCCCCGGGGAGTGCATCGATATCGACGTGGAGGTCGACTGCTCTGCCGGCACTTTCATCCGCGCCCTAGCTCGTGACTTGGGGGATGCACTGAGAGTCGGTGGTCATCTCACTGCTCTGCGGCGTACTGCCGCCGGCGTTTTCACTATTGATGAGGCGTTGACTATCGACGAGCTCACGGCGAAGGCCGAGCAGTTCGACACCGCCCATCCAGAAATTGCGGAGATGCGACGCCCAGTCCCGGAGCGCGCCGCTTCCTTGCTGCCGATGAGTCTGGACGAGGCCTGCCTGCGTTGCTTTGATACCCGCGAAATTACTGAACAGCAGGCGGCTGATTTGGCTCAGGGCAAGTGGCTGGAGCCGATCGGAAAACCTGGAGTCTATGCGGCGGTGTCACCAACGGGAAAGGTTCCGGCGCTGCTCACAGAATCTGGCAAACGGGCTAAGACGGTCTTCGTGGTGCGCCCGGCCACGCTGTGACTACCTCTCAAGGATTTTAAGACTGCTCGAGCCACACCGCGGTTGCAACGATGCCTGCACCGCGAGCCCAGAAGCCTTTTACTCCGCAGAAGGCGTCGGGAATCTCACGGTGAAACGTTAGCTGTAAAGGTCCGCCTGTGAGTCCTCGGGAAAAACCTCGCGCTGCTATCCGTTTCTTTCGCAGTTGGACGGAGACTTCGTCGAAGTCTAGCCACTGCCCGACTATCGGCTCCCAGAGTTTGTACATTGATTCCTTGGCGCTAAATTGCACCAGCGGGTCAAGGCGTGCTTCGTCAGTGCGCAAGACTGCCTCGATGATTCCTAACTCTAGAGTCTGCTCGACCTCGACATCGATGCCAATCCCCTGCAGCTGTTCAGCGCTCGCGGACACGGCTGCCACGGCCCCGTCGCAATGGCTAATTGACCCCACGACTCCTCGCGGCCACAGCGGCGCTCCGGTGGTCGACATGCCAATCCCATGTGGGGCAGGCTCTCCTAGCCGTTGCACCGCCTCATGCGCAGCGAGGCGCCCTCGGGTGAAATCACGGATTCGAACAGGTGCTGCACTATCAGACAGCCTCAACTCAGCGCTACGGAGCTGCTGCAATTCCGCATCACTAAACGGACGCTCGGCATTGGAGTCAATAACTAGCCGGCTACCGGCGGGCAAATGCCTGGCCAGATACTCCTGGACGTCGGCAAGCACACTCATGCGCTGATGCCGTACCATTTCTCTCCACGGAAACGGGTAGCGACAAAGATTAGTCGCAGAATCATGAAGGCCAAGAGACCGCACCACACGCCGGTCAGCCCCCAGCCAAATGCCTGCGCCAGCCAGACCGGTGGGAGGAATCCGCACAGGACCGCGCTAACGGTGGCGTTACGGAGGAAGGCTGCGTCGCCGGCGCCGAGCAACACGCCATCGAGCGCGAAGACGACACCGCCGATAGGAATCATTGCGACAAGAATCCACCATGGTCCGGCGGTGACTGCGTCAATCACGCCTGTTGCGTCGGTAAAAATGCGGACGATGCTGGCATTACCTACTGCGAAAACAGCCGCTAGGCCGAGGGCAATGACGCTTGACCAGACCGTCACGCGCTTGCCAGTCCAGCGGGCAACGGCCGTGGAGCTACCGCCCAACGCTGCACCGACGAGCGTCTGTGCAGCAATCGCTAGCGAGTCGAGCACCAACGAAATCAGGTTCCACAGTTGCAGCATGACCTGGTGCCCACCGAGCGTGGTCGGCCCAACGCGGCCAGCAACCGCTGCGGCGGAGAGGAACGCTACCTGGAAGGACAAGGAGCGAACGATGAGATCGCGGCCGAGGACCAGCTGGCTTTTGATAATGGCGCCATTCGGGCGCATGGAAAGCTTGCGGCTAGAGCACTCTTTGAAAAGACTGCGGAGGAACAGTCCGCCGGTAATCAATTCGCCGAAGAGAACGGCCAGCGCAGAGCCCTCGAGGCCGAAGGCGCGGACCAGCGGCACAATCACAATGGCGGCCGGAACAAGGCCTGAGAGCACAAATAGCAGCGGCGCGCGGGTGTTTTGGATACCGCGCAACCAACCATTTCCAGCCTGCGCAATCAACGTCAGCGGAATGGCGAAGGCAGCAACTCGCAACCACTGCCCGGCATCATGAGCGACCTCCGGATGAGGAGCTAACCAACCGGTAAATACTGGTGCCAACCCCACGATGATGGCAAAGAGGCTAAGGCCCACAAAGATGGCGACCCACGTCGCTTGCAATCCCTCTTCAACCGCCTCGTCCACGTTGCCCCTGCCAAAGGCTCGCGCTGATCGGGCGGTCGTGCCGTAAGCCAAGAAAGTGAGCTGCGTAGTTACCACGGAAAATACCGTCGAACCAGCGGCAAGCGCCGCAAGCTGGACAGCTCCAAGCCGACCAATGACAGCCGTATCCAGCAGCACATAGAGTGCGGGCGCGGCAAGAACACCCAACGCTGGCAGCGCCAGCGAAACGATTGCGCGAAGGCTGACATCTGACTTCGCACTGTGCCCGGTTCGCTCTATGCCAGTTTGCTCAATCTCAGTGCGCTCCTGAGTTTCTCGCGAGTCCGACAATCCCCTAGGCCTCGCTCGTGCCTCGGCGTGCCTGGGCTGCGACATCGCTGGTGTCCAGGATGGCCTGCAGCAGCTCATCCTTGCTGCACTCCCGAGTCAGACCGGCGGCACGCTCGTGGCCACCGCCGCCAATTTCCAGGGCGACCTGGGAGACATCGACAAGCTCGCGAGAACGCAGCGAGACGGCCCACTGGTTTGGCTCATACTCCTTAAGCACGGCACAGACGTCGGCCGCATTAGTCGTACGCACAATGTCCACGACCGATTCAATCTCATCGTGGCCAACTTCGGCGGTCTGGTCGTGCTCAATGACGACGTGGATTAGGCCAGCGCCGTCGCCCCACTCGGGCACCAATGTCGCGGTGGAAAGCACCTTGCCCAGGAATGGAAGGTAGGCAAACGGATGTTCTTCCAGCAGCTGTGCACCAATCGTGCGCGGATTGAGCCCCTTATCCAGCAGGCGCGCCGCTGCAGTGTGCATGCGGGAATGGCCGAACTGGAACGATGCGGTGTCCGTCAACAGCCCTGCATAGAGAGCATGAGCCATCGGCGTGGTCAGCTTGATACCCCAGACACCAAAGAAGTCCAGGAGCACCATGGTCGAGGACTCTGCGCGTTCGTCAACCATGTTGACGGACCCAAAGCGAGTGTTGGTCGCGTGATGGTCAACATTGATAACGCGGTCGGAGGCCATCACGCGATCTTCCAGCGCACCGAGGCGCCCCGGGCTTGCGCAGTCGACAGTCACCCACGTGTCAATGTCTTCATCCAAGTCCGTGTACTCGACAAATCGCTCCCATCCGGGGATGGTCAACAGCGACTTGGCTGGCAAATCGCTCTCACCGTAGCTGGCTACAGCCGAAATGCCACGCTGTACAAGTGCCATGACCATCGCAGATGCAGCACCAATCGCATCCGCATCGGGGTGAACATGGGCAATGACGCCGACCTTCTTGGCGTCGGCAAGCATATCCTGCATCTGCTGAATCGGCTTGGACATGCGGCGATTAATCGCCTGGGAAAGCTGGTGAGCTGCCTGCTCCTGAGCCTGCGGAGAAGTGGTCACGTGGGTGCCCCTTTCATCGATAGATGTGGCCGGTGGAGAGTTTTACTCCTCGTCGCGGTATGGGTTGGCATCGCCTGCGGGCTTTGCGTTTCTAGCCTGCTCAGCCAATTCCGCGTCGCGCGCGCGAGTCTTATCGAGCAGCTCCTCAAGGTGCGCGGAAATCTCCGGCACCGTGTCAACCTCAAAAGCCAGCGTCGGTGTGTAGCGCACACCGGTGCCACGACCGACCAGGGAACGTAGCTGCCCCTTCGCCTTTTCCAGCGCTGCTGCTGCCGACTCGTAGTCCGGTTCCTCGTCGAGCGTACGTCCGCGCACAGTGTAGAAAACTGTGGCGTCGTGCAAATCGCCGGTGACGCGGCAGTCGGTGATAGTCACAAACTCCAGCCGCCGGTCCTTAATCTCACGCTCAATTGCGCTGGCGACAATCTCCTGAATACGCTTGGACAGCCTGCGCGCGCGTGCTGGATCTGCCATTTTTGGCTACTCCCTATCTATCTCTACCTGTGCGTAACGATTCGTAGCTAGACCCCATTTAGCGTGGGGCCTGAAGTGCCCCTTCGCTGACAAAGACCCATTTGGGATCCGGCAAAACGGTTCAATACAAAGGACTGCTAATACTAACACGCAAAACACTACTCAACTTCGAACCGCATGTTTCGCGACTTCGCCCGCACCCGTTTACCGAGTGCAGTCAATTGCTTCGCCGCACGCTCGCCCTTTGTTATTAACCCATTAATCATCACGACAACACTGCCACCACCATCGATGTCATCGACGGCATGGGGAGTCGCTACTACGGAATTGCGCAGCTGAAACGCAGCCTACCCGTACGCTCTTAACGGCGCTCCACGAAGTTGTACATCGGTAACCCATTAACATGGGAGCAGTCAGGCAGTGAATCCATCACACTATCCTGCAATGGTGTTTCTCCCTCGATGCCGAAAATCCATTTAACCGCAGCATTACCTAGCTCCAGCGGATGGAAAAGGTAACTTACCTCACCATTTTTATCCTTGGGCGCCACACTGCCATGGGTTTGTTCCCATTCAGCCACATCCGTCGGATGTAGTACCTCGACGTGTTCACCGTTAGCGAACGGTACCTCAAAATCCAACAGTCGTCCAGAGCTGAAAAACCGCTGCATGTCAAAATCATAGTCTTCGCAGCTTGCTTCTAATTCCCTGGTAGGAGTCTTATAGTGGCAGAAATCGACAACACTATTGATGCACAGTGACCAACTTTCGCGAGGATCGTTCGCCAACGCTGGGTCCTCAATAAGGTCGTATACGTCGTCGGTCCCGAAAAGCAGCGTTGGCCCAAACGCTACCGCGTGGAAGTACCAATTATGACCATCCTCAATGGTTTCTTCGGAATCAAAGGCGAATTTCCCTGGCCAAATCTTGTCCAATTGCGCAAGAGTCTCCTCTGCGCTCGCAGGAGGATAATTCAAAATATTCGTTCGCGGCAGTTCATCTGAGAGTGCAAAGAGATTAGTTTTGAAGCCCATAACGAACACGATACGCAAAAAGGCGCTCCCCGAAGGGAGCGCCTTATCAAAGTTCACGCAGTGTTTAGCTTACGTTGCTACGTGCGCGGAACCTCGACCATCTCGTAGACCTCGATAACGTCGTCCACCTGGATGTCCGGGTAAGACAGCACCATACCGCACTCGTAACCGGCTGCGACCTCGGTAGCATCGTCCTTCTCTCGCTTCAGCGACTCGATAGTCGCCGAATCCGTAATGACGTTGCCGTCACGAACCAGGCGAGCCTTCGCGTTGCGGCGGACCTTGCCGGACTCGACCATACAGCCGGCGATGAGGCCAACTGCGGAGGACTTGAAGATGGCGCGAATCTCTGCACGACCAATCTCCTTCTCCTCGTAGACCGGCTTGAGCATGCCCTTCAGAGCAGCCTCAACATCCTCGATAGCACGGTAAATCACCGTGTAGTAGCGGATGTCAACGCCCTCAGCGTTGGCAACCTCTGTGGCCTTACCCTCGGAGCGAACGTTGAAGCCGATGATGACGGCGTCAGACGCAGCAGCCAGCGTGACGTTGGTCTGAGTAACAGCACCGACACCACGGTCGATGATGTTCAGTGCGACCTCGTCGTCGACCTCGATCTTGAGCAGGGCTTCTTCCAGTGCCTCGACGGTACCGGCGTTGTCGCCCTTCAGGATCAGGTTGAGGGTGTTGGTCTCCTTCAGGATCTCGTCCAGGTTCTCCAGGGAGACGCGCTTGCGACGACGTGCTTGCAGCGCATTACGACGACGTGCGTCGCGGCGGTCTGCAATCTGGCGGGCCGTACGATCCTCGTCAACAACCAGGAGGTTGTCACCAGCACCCGGTACGGAGGTCAGGCCGAGCACCTGAACCGGACGGGAAGGACCGGCCTCATCGACGTCGTTGCCGTACTCATCGACCATGCGGCGAACACGACCATATGCGTCACCGACAACGATGGAATCACCGACGCGCAACGTACCGCGCTGAACGATAACGGTTGCCACCGGACCACGGCCACGGTCAAGGTGAGCCTCAATGGCGACACCCTGAGCGTCCATATCCGGATTGGCGCGCAGATCCAGCGAAGCATCGGCAGTCAACAGCACTGCTTCGAGAAGCTGATCGATGTTGAGACCTTGCTTAGCGGAGATATCGACGAACATAGTGTCGCCGCCCCACTCTTCGTCAGTGAGACCGTATTCAGTCAGCTGACCACGAATTTTCTGCGGATCTGCAGTTTCTTTATCAATCTTGTTGACTGCAACGACAATCGGCACATCAGCGGCCTTGGCGTGGTTAATAGCCTCAACCGTCTGCGGCATGACGCCGTCATCAGCTGCAACAACCAGAATCGCGATATCGGTCGACTTGGCACCACGAGCACGCATGGCGGTAAACGCCTCGTGACCCGGGGTATCCAAGAAGGTAACCTTGCGCTTCTCACCGTCGAGCTCCACCGGCACCTGGTAGGCACCGATGTGCTGGGTAATACCACCGGACTCGTGGCCACCGACGTTGGCCTTACGAATCGTGTCCAACAGGCGCGTCTTACCGTGGTCGACGTGACCCATCACAGTTACCACTGGCGGGCGCTGCTCCAGGTCCTCATCGTCGCCCTCGTCCTCACCGAACTGGAGGTCGAAGGACTCGAGGAGCTCGCGGTCCTCATCCTCAGGCGAGACGACCTGGACCTTGTAATCCATCTCGTCGCCGAGCAGCTGCAGGGTCTCGTCGGAGACCGATGCAGTTGCCGTCACCATTTCGCCGAGGTTGAACAACGCCTGGACCAGCGATGCTGCATCGGCGTTAATCTTCTCAGCGAAGTCAGACAGGGATGCACCACGTGCGAGGCGAATGGTCGTGCCCTTACCGTTGGGCAGCTTAACGCCGCCTACCACGGATGGTGCCTGCATTGCCTCGTACTCGTTGCGCTTCTGACGCTTCGACTTACGTCCGCGACGCGGGGCGCCTCCTGGTCGCCCGAATGCACCTGCAGTTCCACCGCGACGTCCGCCGCGACCACCGCGCGGTCCGCCACCCGGGCCACCCGGGCCGCGACCACGGCCGCCGAAGCCACCGCCACCGCCACCGCGGCTTGCCTTTGCAGGCATCTGCCCCGGGTTCGGGTGCGAAGGCATCATTGCCGGAGTCGGACGATTGCCGCTCGGCTTATTACCGCGGCCCTGTCCACCCTGCGGGCGAGGGCCACCCTGGCGTGCTCCCGGTTTCGGGCCCGGACGGCCGTTTCCACCCTGCGGGCGAGGGCCACCCTGGCGTGCTCCCGGCTTCGGGCCCGGACGGCCGTTTCCACCCTGCGGACGCGGCATGTTGGACGGCCGCGGTGCCGGACGGGAGGATCCGCCGGTCGAGAATGGGTTGTTCGCCACACGCGGTGCGCGTGCGCCTGGCTTCGGCCCTGGCTTCGGGCCAGCAGGCTTCGGCGGGCGTGGCATTTCCTGTCCCGGCTTCGGCGAACGGGACGGTGCAGCTGGCTTGGCACCCGGCTTTGCCGCCGCTGGTGCAGCAG